>NZ_JAENDM010000052.1:0-27379 GCF_019375075.1 Escherichia sp. XD33 | reverse complement strand
ATTTTCTGGTGCGTACCGGGCTGAGAGGCGGTGTAAGTGAACTGTAGTTGCCATGTTTTACGGCAATGAGAGCAGAGATAGCGCTGATGTCCGGCAGTGCTTTTGCCGTTACGCACCACGCCTTCAGTAGCGGAGCAGGAAGGACATCTGATGGAAATGGAAGCCACGCAAGCACCTTAAAATCACCATCATACACTAAATCAGTAAGTTGGCAGCATTACCAAAACCATTGTTATTAGCCTCACTTCTCTTATTATTGGTACTATTGCCTCTGTATTAGTAACGCCGCTGATATTCTGTTTAGCCACAGGTGTAATCATCAGCGGCGTACGCGAGGCAGGGAGCTAATCAGGCATAGTTTGCGTCAAACCTTGCCTGTTTTTAAAGATGTATATAGAAAAACAGGCATTCAACAAGCCATTTTGCGAACCTGTTCCCGGAAAAATGTCATATTTCTGTCACACTCTTTAGTGATTGATAACAAAAGAGGTGCCAGGAATGAACAAAACGCTAATCGCCGCAACTGTGGCAGGGATAGTATTACTCGCTTCAAATGCTCAGGCACAAACCGTACCGGAAGGCTATCAGCTACAGCAAGTGCTCATGATGAGCCGCCATAACTTACGTGCGCCGCTGGCGAACAATGGCAGTGTGCTGGAGCAGTCGACGCCGAATAAATGGCCCGAATGGGACGTCCCCGGTGGGCAACTCACCACCAAAGGTGGCGTACTCGAAGTGTATATGGGGCATTACATGCGTGAATGGCTGGCAGAGCAGGGGATGGTGAAATCGGGGGAATGCCCGCCGCCAGACACCGTTTATGCCTATGCCAATAGTCTGCAACGTACCGTTGCGACCGCACAGTTCTTTATTACCGGCGCATTCCCGGGGTGTGATATTCCTGTGCATCACCAGGAAAAAATGGGCACCATGGACCCAACCTTTAACCCGGTGATCACCGATGATTCCGCCGCATTCAGTGAACAGGCGGTGGCGGCAATGGAGAAAGAGCTCAGCAAACTCCAGCTTACCGACAGCTACCAGCTACTGGAAAAAATCGTTAACTATAAAGATTCCCCTGCCTGTAAAGAGAAACAACAGTGTTCGCTGGTGGATGGCAAAAATACCTTTAGCGCGAAGTATCAACAAGAACCAGGTGTTTCCGGGCCGCTGAAAGTCGGCAACTCGCTGGTAGATGCGTTTACTTTGCAATACTACGAAGGTTTTCCGATGGATCAGGTGGCCTGGGGAGAAATCAAATCTGACCAGCAGTGGAAGGTGTTGTCGAAGCTGAAAAACGGTTACCAGGACAGCCTGTTTACCTCACCGGAAGTGGCGCGCAATGTTGCGAAACCGCTGGTCAGTTATATCGACAAAGCTCTGGTCACTGATCGCACCCGTGCACCGAAAATCACGGTGTTAGTTGGGCACGACTCCAACATTGCCTCTCTGTTAACGGCGCTGGATTTCAAACCGTATCAGTTGCATGACCAGAACGAACGCACGCCGATTGGCGGCAAAATCGTTTTCCAGCGTTGGCATGACAGCAAAGCCAATCGCGATTTGATGAAAATTGAATATGTGTATCAGAGTGCGGAACAGTTACGTAATGCCGATGCGTTAACCCTGCAGGCACCTGCTCAGCGTGTGACGCTGGAATTAAGCGGTTGCCCGATAGATGCCAACGGTTTCTGCCCGATGGATAAATTTGATAGCGTGTTGAATGAAGCGGTGAAATAACAGAAAGCTCCCCCGCGAGAAGCGGGGGAGTCGCTGGTTAAACGTTTTTACGTTCGATGGTCTGTTCGCCCCAAAAAAGCGAATCTTTATCGGTCTTAGCAAAGGCTTTGACTAACACTTCATCGCTACCTTCTTCCCAAATCTTTTCCGCCATTTTTTCGTCGTACCCGGCGACTTCGAAAATGGCCTCGGCTATTTCCGGCGACGTATTGCGCAGAGATGCCCATTCACCGACGTGATGAGCTTTCGCTTCTTGAGTTGGCATGCGTATCCTCCTGTTGAAGATTAGCCGTTAAGTTTAACTGCCAGACCTGCGACATATTCCCCTTGATAACGAGCAATAGACAGTTCTTCCTGGCTTGGCTGGCGTGAGCCGTCACCGCCTGCGATGGTGGTTGCGCCGTACGGCGTACCGCCGCGAACCTGTGAAACGTCAAATAATTCCTGCGCTGCGTAGCCAATGGGGACAATTACCATGCCGTGATGCGCAAGGGTCGTCCAGGTTGAAGTAATAGTTTGTTCCTGACCGCCGCCAGTACCGGTGGAACTAAAGACGCTCGCCAGTTTTCCGTATAGTGCGCCGGAAGCCCACAGGCCGCCCGTCTGGTCGAGGAAGGTACGCATTTGACCGGACATGTTGCCAAAGCGGGTAGGTGTACCAAAAATAATGGCGTCGTAATCGGCCAGTTCTTGCGGGGTTGCAACCGGTGCAGTTTGCGTTTTACCGCCTGCTTTTTCAAATAATTGCGGCGGCATGGTTTCCGGTACACGCTTAACGACAACTTCTGCGCCATCCACTTTGCTTGCACCCTCAGCGACTGCGCGTGCCATCGTTTCAATATGTCCGTACATGGAATAATAAAGCACCAGAACTTTAGCCATTTCTAACCACTCCTCGTGTTATCTCTATTCCGTAGCGATTCGCTACCACTTATTTAAAGATAAGACGTCCTTTTCAGAGTGCAAATTTCACAACCACTTATTTGATTTATAACAACTTTCACAAGCACGTAATTTTGTCGCAAAATGACACATTTTTATCTCATCGCGTTTTTTTAATCATAAGAGCGGCTTATGGATAATTATTGGAGATGATATCTATTCTCGCTAAGAAGCTGTTGCAGGATATTACCAAACGCGGGTCTGCCCGCGTCAGTTCACTAAGCTTAGTCCCACGTAGCGAAAATATGGCAGCCGCCATACGCCGCGTTAATTCTATGCAATATGATGTCTATACCCAGACGGAGGTCAGTAATGGCAAACCATCGAGGCGGTTCCGGCAATTTTGCAGAAGACCGCGAAAGAGCATCAGAAGCAGGTAAAAAAGGTGGACAGCACAGCGGGGGTAATTTCAAGAATGACCCGCAGCGCGCATCTGAAGCAGGTAAAAAAGGTGGCAAGAGCAGTCACGGCAAAAGCGACAACTAGCCGGACTAATCAGTGACGAATGCATTTTTGTCTGTAGCTCGTCAAAAAGCCATCACCGCCGGTTACCCGGTGGTTGATACTGATGACAAATGTAAGCTTGCCTGATGCGCGATGCTTATCAGGCCTACCAGAAGATTGCAATATATTGAATTTGCACTGTTTTGTAGGCCGGATAAGGCGTTTACGCCGCATCCGGCATGAACAATGCGTACGTTGTCAACAATCTGCACCGCCGGGTAATCCCGGCGGTTTTCTTTTTATGGCTCCTGATGAACAACTTCTGGCGGTGGAACGTCAACCAACCTTCTGCTTAATAACGCATTGAGTAAAATCGCGCCAAAGGTTGCTGTACCAATCCCTCCCAACGTAAAACCGCCCAGCGTGAGAGCAAAATCACCCGCGCCCAGGACTAAGGTTACTGCGACCATAATCAAATTACCGTTCTGGCTTAAATCGACACGGTTTTGTACCCAGATCCTTGCGCCTGCGACGGCAATCAGCCCGAACACAACAATTGATGCACCACCAATCACCGCGGCCGGAATGGTATGAATCAGCGCGCCAAATTTCGGTGAAAAGCCCAACAGCATGGCGATGACGGCAGCAGCGACAAACACCAGCGTCGAGTAGACTTTTGTCACGGCCATTACACCGATATTCTCGGCGTAGGTGGTTACGCCGCTGCCACCGACAGAACCAGAAAGCATCGTCGCCAGCCCATCACCGACGAATGCCCGTCCCATATATGGATCCATATTGCGTCCGGTCATCCCGGCGACTGCCTTGAGATGACCTAAGTTTTCCGCCACCAGAATCACCGCCACGGGCGCAATCAGCATCATTGCCTGACCATTAAAAGCAGGAGTGGAAAAATGTGGCAGACCGAACCAGGCAGCATGGCTGACGAGAGTATAATCGACGGCTTTTCCCAGCCCTAAAACGTTGGTCATCACGCCATACAGCAGACAGGCGACAATTAATCCTACGAGAATCAATAACCGCTGGATCATGCCACGGGTAAACACCGCCACCAGCCCAATACACAGCACCGTCATTACCGCCATCCAGCTATCAAAGGCCGAAGCCGATACACTTTTCACTGCGATAGGCGCTAAGTTCAGGCCAATCGCCATCACCACCGCACCCGTCACCACCGGCGGCATTAGCCGTTCAATCCAGCGTGTACCGATTTTCATCACCACCAGGCCAATGACGGTATAAACCAGCCCACAGGCGATAATCCCGCCCAGCGCAATGCTGATATTCGGGTTAATGCCCTGACCGTTAAAGCCCGTCGCGGCGATCACCACGCCGACAAAAGCCGCGCTGGAACCGAGATAACTGGGGACGCGCCCGCCGGTAATAAAGAAAAACAGTAATGTGCCGATCCCCGACATTAAAATGGAAAGATTGGGATCCAGCCCCATCAGAATCGGCATTAACACCGTCGCGCCAAACATCGCCACCGCGTGTTGAACGCCCATTATTGCCGTCTGAGCAAACGGCAATCGTTCATCCGGCGCGACCACGCCGCTCTCTGTAGAGGTCGATTTTAACTGCCAGTGAGGAAGACCGAACATTGCCATCAGCTGTCTCCTTAAGGAGGTTAACAAGCAGGGCGCATCAGCGCGTGATAACTGCGATCGAACCACACCAGCCCGTAGGGTGTGGCGTGACGATGAATCGCTTCGATGGCGCAAAACAAAATGTCGTGGGTGCCGACGCTCACCACCTGGCTGATACGGCAGTCAAATGAAACCAGCGCCTCTTCCAGTTGCGGGCATCCGGTCACACCAGTCTGCCAGCGGGCGGCGGCAAAGCGGTGTTCCATGGGCGTTTTGCCGCCAAAAAGGTTTGAAAGCGGCTCCTGCCCGGCGCTAAGTGTATTTACACACAGCGTTCGATTTTCATTGAATACCGGCCAGACGGACGCCCCACGATTCAGGCACACCAGTAATGTGGGCGGCGTGTCGGTCACGCTGCAGACGGCGCTGGCGGTGAACCCGGCGCGCCCGGCTGGACCGTCCGTGGTGATGATATTGACCGCCGCGCCCATGCAGGACATCGCATCGCGAAAAGTTTGTTGATCGACAATGTTCATAGTTTGCTCCTTACAACAGCCCGCAGGCTTCTTCAAAGGACAGACGTGGCAGGCGCGCAAAAAGTTTGCTGCTATCGCCATAGCCGATATTAATCAGCAGATTGCTCTTCAGCGTGCTGCCCGCAAAAAAGGCGTCGTCAACGTGTTGACGGTCAAAACCCGACATCGGGCCGGTATCCAGTCCCAGCGCACGGCAAGCGATGATAAGATAGGCCGCCTGCATGGAACTGTTGCGAAACGCTGTTTCTTCGGCAAGTTGTGGGCTGGAGGTAAACCAACTGCGGGCATCGCCGTGAGGAAACAGTTGCGGTAACCGTTCATAAAATTCACTGTCCCATGCGACGATAGCGGTGACGGGCGCGGTCAGGGTTTTTTGCAGATTGCCGCTGGAAAGCGCCGGGCGCAGACGTTCTTTTCCCTCTGCAGTGCGGATAAACACGATACGTGCCGGAGAACAGTTAGCTGATGTCGGCCCCCATTTCATCAGGGCATAAAGCTCCCGTAACGTCTCATCGCTGACGGGTGTCTCCCGCCAGCCATTGTGAGTGCGGGCATCGGTGAACAGGGTGCTAAGCGCACCTGGGCTAACGGCTTCGTTCATAGCAATTCCTTACAGGGCGGCTTCACGGTGATGTAACAGGCTGGCAAGCCCGTTGAGTAACAGAGCATTAAACGTTTCGGGATCGGTCACGTTGCAGGCGTGTCCGCCATAGCGCATCACCATTTTCTGGCTATCGGGCAGGGCGGCATGAAGTTCACTGGAACATGCTGATGGCACCAGCAGATCATCACTGGCGCAGATGATTTGCACCGGGCAGCGGATGCGATCCGCATGGTGACTAAAGTCAGCGCGTTTGAGGGCGTTAAGTCGACGCAGTAAATTATTTTTGCCCTGAAAATGCGCCAGTGCCAGCGCGTCTTCTGCCTCAAGGCGAGGTGCGCGGGCCGCCATCCAGTCGGCGGGATAGAGGAACAACGGCTGCGCTTCCACCCATGCCTGCGCGCCACCGCTATACAGTAATCGTTCGCGAACCTGAAAACAGCGGCGCGTATGGGCGTTTATTCGTAGCCAGCCGTTAACGCTGACCAGCACAGTTACCGACGCGGGATAATCCAGCGCCAGCTGCATTCCCACCAGCGCACCGAGCGCATGGCCGACCACCGCGTAATGCTCAATCCCTGCGGCTACCAGCACCTGATGCAGTTCCGCTGCCATCTGGGCGATACTGTAATCTTCTGCCAGTGTGTCGGGATTATTGCCGGTGCCGCGCTGGTCGTAACAGACTACCTGATACTCCTGCTCCAGCACCGCCAGTTGCGGTAACCAGTAACTGCCGCTACCGCCAAGACCCGAAATCAACACCACTACGGGTGCATCAGCATAAGGGGGAGGTGAGAGTGAAAGTTTCATCGCGGCCTCACTTGGCGATATGCGCAATTGTGGCGATTTCCACCAGCGCGTCAGGTTTTACCAGTCCGCACTGAATGCAGAATCGCGCCGGTTTATCACCCGGAAAAAACTCGGCGTAGATTTCGTTAATCGCGGCGTAATTTTTCCAGTCGGTAATAAAGATGCTGTTGAAGGTCACATCCGCCATCGTGCCACCCGCCGTCTCGATCACCTTGCGGATGGTTTCCAGAACGTGGCGGGTTTGCGCCTTTGGGTCATCGGCAAACAGCACGTTATTATGTTGATCAAAAGCCAGCGTACCGGAGACATACACCACGCCATCAGCCAGCGTGCCGGGAACGAAGGGGGCCAGCGGTGCGCTGCTGCCAGCGGGAATAATTACGGATTTTGGCATCGTTAAACTCCTTAAGCGATACGAGCAAAGGACGTGGGAGAAAGCGCGTCGCAGAACGTTTCGACGTCGCTGACCCAGCCAAAAAAGGTTTCGATATTGAACAACGCAGCTTTCTGCGCAAATTCCGGCCCCGCCTGGTGAGTTGCGTCTTCCAGCACCACGCCGAAATACTC
This sequence comes from Escherichia sp. XD33, assembly GCF_019375075.1. Lineage (NCBI taxonomy): Bacteria > Pseudomonadati > Pseudomonadota > Gammaproteobacteria > Enterobacterales > Enterobacteriaceae > Escherichia > Escherichia sp. XD33. The sequence continues at coordinate 20,132 of NZ_JAENDM010000052.1, read as the reverse complement.
CAGAAAAAAGCCGTCGCGTAGCGTCGATTCGACGCAGACGTTGGTAGCGATGCCGGTGAAAACCAGATGGCGTATTCCGCGGCTGCGCAAAATGCTGTCCAGCGGCGTATTGAAGAAACCGCTGTAGCGCGGCTTCGGCAGCACAATATCGCCAGGCTGCGGCACCAGTTCATCCACCAGTTGATAATCCCAGGAGCCTTTCGCCAGCAATTTCCCCTGCAGCTGCGGCTGTTTACGCATGGTTTTCAGGGCGTTCGATTTATGAAAATTCGGTGAGCCAGGGCCGCCAGCCTCGACATACTGTTCATCCCAGCCATTTTGAAACCAGATGATCAACATCCCTGCCGCTCGCGCTGCAGTCACGGCGGTTTGAATGTTGGCAATGACCGGGCGAGTGGTTGAGACATCAAACCCGGCGAGATCTAAGTAGCCGCCTGGCGTGGCATAGGCGTTTTGCATATCCACCACGATCAGCGCACTTTGCTGCGGATCGAAGGTAATGGCTTCCGGTCGAGCGGTTAATGTCGTCATCATGCCACCTCCTGAGTCAGCACAGGGAGATGGGCGCGGCACTGCATCAGTGGTTGAATGCGCTCGCCGAAGGTTTCGATTCCCGACAGAAAATCGTCGAAGGTTAACAGCACGCCTTCGGCACCAGGCACGCTTGCGACTTCATCTAACATGCGCGCGACACTGGCGTAAGAACCGACTAACGTCCCCATATTGATGTTTACCGCCGAAGTGGGATCGGCCATCTGACGGACGTTGGTGTCAGTACCTGAGCGGGTATCTTTCTGACTTTGTTCGGTTAGCCAGCTTAACGCCTCTTCATCCGCGCCCGCTTTGTAGTGTTCCCATTTGGCGCGAGCGGCATCGTCGGTTTCATCGGCAATCACCATAAACAACACATAAGAGCCAACGTCGCGTCCGGTTTGCTCTGCGGCCTGTTTCATCCGCGCAGCGGTCGGGGCGAAAGCCGTGGGTGTATTTACGCCTTTGCCGAAACAGAAGTTGAAATCGGCATACCGGGCGGAGAACGCCATGCCAGCGTCGCTTTGCCCGGCGCAGATCACTTTCATGGGGACACTCGGTTGCGGACTCACGCGACAATCATTCATGGTGAAAAAATCGCCTTTAAAATCGCTTTTCCCCGTGCCCCACAGGTCGCGCAGCACCTGAACATATTCGGTGAGATAGTCGTAACGACGGGAGAAATAGTCATCGCCAGGCCAGATACCCATCTGCTCATACTCGGGCTTTTGCCAGCCAGTCACGAGGTTGACGCCAAAACGCCCGCCAGAGATGGAGTCGATGGTTGCGGCCATACGGGCGACGATTGCCGGAGGTAACGTTAAGGTGGCAGCAGTGGCGTAAATCTGAATGCGCGAGGTCACGGCCGCCAGCCCCGCCATCAAGGTGAACGACTCAAGGTTGTGATCCCAGAACTCAGTTTTGCCGCCAAAGCCACGCAGTTTGATCATCGACAGGGCGAAATCGAAATGGTAGTGCTCCGCTTTTTGCACAATGGCTTTATTCAGTTCAAAGGTCGGCATGTACTGCGGCGCGTGGGTCGAAATGAGCCAGCCGTTGTTGCCAATAGGTACGAATACGCCAATTTTCATCATCAACCTCTCTTCGTCTCGTAAAGTGAAAGTCAGACGGGGCGCTGCATCCTGCATATCCTTTTCAGCCGCGTATTGGCTTGTTTGCAAAGCGGATGCCAGTTTTTAAAAAGTTAATGTTATTAATCTGTTAACATTACGTTATCTAAAATATCTGGTAAAAAGTGGACTAAACGGTCAAAACAGTTGCACATAAAACATGCATCTGTGCGCGATGAGAGTGCAGAAGGTCGAGGCCGGGCGGGGGTTTTGCTATCCTGTTGCCAATCTACAAGAGGGGAGAGCGCATGACGCAAGGCGCAGTGAAAACAACGGGTAAACGTTCGCGCGCAGTAAGCGCGAAGAAAAAAGCGATTCTTAGCGCAGCACTGGACACTTTTTCACAATTCGGTTTTCACGGCACAAGGCTGGAGCAGATCGCAGAGTTGGCGGGTGTTTCAAAAACCAATCTGCTGTATTACTTTCCGTCAAAAGAGGCGCTGTATATTGCCGTGCTGCGGCAGATTCTCGATATCTGGCTGGCACCGTTAAAAGCGTTTCGTGAAGATTTCGCCCCGCTGGCGGCGATCAAAGAGTACATCCGTCTGAAGCTGGAAGTCTCACGCGATTATCCGCAGGCTTCGCGCCTGTTCTGTATGGAGATGCTGGCAGGCGCGCCGCTGTTAATGGATGAACTGACGGGCGATTTGAAGGCATTAATTGATGAGAAATCGGCGCTGATTGCCGGTTGGGTCAAAAGCGGCAAACTCGCGCCGATTGATCCGCAGCATTTGATTTTTATGATTTGGGCTTCCACTCAACATTACGCCGATTTCGCCCCTCAGGTGGAGGCGGTGACAGGCGCGACGTTGCGCGATGAGGTATTTTTCAATCAAACGGTTGAAAACGTGCAGCGGATTATTATTGAGGGGATTCGACCACGTTAAAGATGCCGGAGGAGGTTGTAACATCCTCCGGCTACCTGTTTAACCTATAGTCATTAAGCTGGCGTTACCGCCAGCGGCAGCGGTATTCACACTCAGCGAACGCTCGATATACAGCCGTTCCAGAAGGATATTGCTTTCGCCACGGGCAAAACCCTGCACCGAAACAATTGTGCCATCCCGCGCGGCAACTGCTTCACACAATGCGCGAAGCTGATCCGAATCACCGTGGAAGATCACCGCATCAAACGGTTGAGCGGTTATATTTTCCGCTTTCGCCAGTTGAATACGTTCGCTGACTGCCGATGGCAATGCCTTCACTAACTGACGATGCAGCGCGTCATCCGGCCACAGTACCTGGCTGCCCACCGCCAGCACGGCGGCGAGCTGAGTCAGCGCATCCTGCTCATCATCGGCAATACACAACACGCGCTCACGCGGCAGCAGCGTCCAGGTGTTGCGTTCACCCGTCGGCCCCGGCAGCAATCGTTGTGTTCCTGCCTGCGCCAGCTCGCCATATTGCGTACATAACGCCTGCAATTCTGGACGATTTGCTGCCCATTCCCGCAGTGCATTTAGCGGCTGAGTCAATGCGGCTTTCAACTGCGCATCGACCGGATACTTTGCATCCTGACGCGCGAGCGTCACTGCCAGCGCACTTTCCGGGCGATTCGCCAGCAGACGGTAGAGATAGAGCGGACCGCCTGCTTTCGGCCCGGTACCGGACAACCCTTCGCCGCCGAACGGCTGCACACCAACCACTGCGCCCACCATATTACGGTTAACATACAGGTTACCAACATGGGCCGAGCCAGTGACCTGGGCGATGGTTTCATCAATGCGCGTATGGACGCCAAGCGTCAGACCATAACCGGAAGCGTTAATCTGCTCGATCAGCTCTGGTAGCTGGTTACGGTTGTAACGCACCACATGCAGCACCGGACCAAAGACCTCTTTTTGCAATTCGGCAAAGTCATCCAGTTCGATCAGCGTCGGGGCGACAAAGGTGCCGCTTTGCCATTCACGGGCATCTTCGCTGTTTTCCCGCACCGCCTGGAACACCGGACGGCCTTTGCTACGCATGGTCTGAATATGGCGCTCAATATTGGCTTTCGCTTCGCTATCAATCACTGGACCGATATCGGTGGTCAGGCGACCCGGATTACCCATCCGGCATTCGGCCATTGCGCCGCGCAGCATTTTCAACGTGTGGTCGGCAATCTCATCTTGCAGGCACAGCACGCGCAGCGCCGAACAACGCTGACCCGCACTGTCGAACGCCGAGGCCAGTACATCCACGACGACCTGTTCGGTCAGTGCTGAAGAATCGACAATCATCGCGTTCATGCCGCCGGTTTCAGCGATGAGCGGAATAGGGCGACCCTGAGCGTCCAGGCGGCTGGCGATATTGCGCTGCAGTAACGTAGCGACTTCGGTTGAACCGGTAAACATCACCCCGCGCACGCGATCATCACCCGTCAGTTGCGCGCCCACGGTTTCACCCCGACCTGGCAGCAATTGCACCACGCCTGGCGGTACACCCGCTTCCAGCAAAATGGCGATCCCTTGCGCGGCAATCAGCGGCGTTTGTTCTGCCGGTTTTGCCAGCACGCTGTTACCTGCCGCCAGTGCGGCGGCGATCTGCCCGGTGAAAATAGCCAGCGGGAAGTTCCACGGACTGATACACACCACAGGCCCTAATGGACGGTGGGTTTCGTTAGCGAAATCATCCCGCACCTGTCCGGCATAGTAGTGGAGAAAATCGACCGCTTCGCGCACTTCGGCAATGGCGTTACTGAAGGTTTTTCCGGCTTCACGCACCAGAATACCAATCAGTTGCTGCATCTGGCTTTCCATTAGCACGGCAGCGCGGTGCAAAATCGCCGCGCGTTCAGCCGGAGGCGTGGCAAACCAGATTGGCGCGTTATTAACCGCACTTTCCAGCGCCTGTTCTACTTCACGCGGCGTGGCTTCACGCACATAGCCCACAATATCTTTCGGTTCTGCAGGGTTAATAACGGGCGACATCTCACCTGCCGCTACCGGTTGTTCCAGCATTGGCAAGGCCTGCCATTTTTGCAGTGCACTATTGAGCAGGGCAGAGGAGAGCGAGGCCAGACGGTGTTCGTTAGCGAGATCCAGCCCTGCCGAGTTGTCGCGCCCGTGACCGTAAAGATCGCGCGGCAGGGGAATTTTCGGATGCGGTAATCCAGTTTGCCCTTCCTGTTGCGCCAGTTTTTCTACAGCAGTGACCGGATCGGCGACCAGTTCATCCAGTGGCAAAGAGGTGTCGGCAATACGGTTAACAAACGAGGTGTTAGCACCGTTTTCCAGCAGGCGGCGCACCAGATACGCCAGCAGCGTTTCATGTGTGCCAACCGGGGCATAAATACGACACGGACGGTTAAGTTTGCCGTCGGCAACTTTCCCGGTGACCTGCTCATACAGTGGCTCGCCCATACCATGCAGGCACTGGAACTCGTACTGACCCGGATAGTAGTTTTGACCAGCCAGTTGATAAATCGCTGCCAGCGTATGGGCGTTGTGCGTTGCGAACTGCGGGTAGATTAGATTCGGCACCGCCAGCAGCTTTTTCGCACAGGCGAGATATGAAACGTCGGTATACACCTTGCGGGTATAAACCGGATAGCCTTCAAGGCCGTCCATCTGCGCACGCTTGATTTCACTATCCCAGTACGCGCCTTTCACCAGGCGAATCATCAGACGGCGACGGCTGCGGGTGGCGAGATCAATCAGGTAATCAATCACCAGTGGGCAGCGTTTTTGATAAGCCTGAATAACAAAACCGATACCGTTCCAGCCTGCCAGCTCAGGCTCGAAACAGAGTTTTTCCAGCAGATCGAGGGAGATCTCCAGACGATCGGCCTCTTCGGCGTCAATGTTGATACCAATATCGTACTGACGCGCCAGCAGGGTGAGTGATTTCAGACGCGGGTAAAGCTCTTCCATTACCCGGTCATACTGGGCGCGGCTATAACGCGGATGCAGCGCCGACAGTTTGATTGAAATGCCCGGCCCTTCATAGATGCCACGACCGTTAGACGCTTTACCGATGGCGTGAATCGCCTGCTGATAGGAAACCATATACGCCTGTGCATCTGCGGCGGTCAGCGCGGCTTCGCCCAGCATATCGTAAGAGTAACGGAAACCTTTCTCTTCCAGCTTGCGGGCATTGGCTAACGCTTCCGCGATGGTTTCGCCAGTGACGAACTGCTCACCCATCAGGCGCATCGCCATATCCACACCTTTGCGGATCAGCGGTTCACCGCTTTTACCGATAATGCGGTTCAGCGAGCGGGAGAGGCTGGCTTCGTTATGGGTGGAAACCAGTTTGCCAGTAAACAGCAGCCCCCAGGTGGCGGCATTAACAAACAGTGACGGGCTACGACCAATGTGTGACTGCCAGTTACCGTTGCTGATTTTGTCGCGAATTAACGCGTCGCGGGTGGCTTTGTCGGGAATACGCAACAACGCTTCCGCCAGACACATCAGCGCCACGCCTTCCTGCGATGACAGCGAAAACTCCTGCAATAACCCCTGGACCATACCTGCGCGACCACTGGCATTTTTTTGATTACGCAGTTTATCGGCCAGCTGATACGCCAGTTTGTGCGCCTGTTCAGCAACTGGCTGCGGCAGGCGGGCTTGTTCCAGCAGCATAGAAACCGCTTCGGTTTCCGGGCGGCGATAGGCCGCGGTGATCGCGGCGCGGGAAACCGACTGGGGCAATATTTGCTCGGCAAAGTCGAGGAATGGCTGGTGTGGTTCCTCTGCCGGAGTCGGTGCTTCATCGCTCTCATTGGCCGCGCCAGAAAGCAGCGCAGGTAGCTCCGGCAGAGTATCGCTGTTTTCCAGTTGTTCGAGATAAGAAAAAATCGCCTGCTTAATTAACCAGTGTGGTGTGCGATCGATACGTGTCGCGGCAGACTTAATACGCTCACGCGTCGCGTCGTCCAGCTTAACCCCCATGGTGGTGGTTCCCATGCCATTACTCCTGTTGTTCAGAAAGGTGCAACTTAACGTTATCGTGAAATATCCATGATGTTGCAACTTTGTGCAACCATGTTAAATGTGACATGCGTAGCAAGCTTAAAAATGAATGAAATGTTAATAAAAGAAATCGATATGACAGGGATTAAAAAAATAACTCAGACTTTTTCTCTGCGGCAGTTAACATTTTTGAAAGGTGCAACCGCAAAAAATGTGAGAGAGTGCAACCTGATGAAAAATAGTGTCGCTGAGCACTAAAATTTAATGTAAATGGTGTGTTAAATCGATTGTGAATAACCAGCGCTTCCGGCAGGATACGGTCGCCCTGGTAAAACATAAACTCTGTTACCCCGTTCCGGTGGCAGATATAACGGCAAGTTTCGACATTGCCGATAATAATTTTTTGGAGACTTTAGATGGCTATTAGCACACCGATGTTGGTGACATTTTGTGTCTATATCTTTGGCATGATATTGATTGGGTTTATCGCCTGGCGATCAACGAAAAACTTTGACGACTATATTCTGGGCGGTCGTAGTCTTGGGCCATTCGTGACGGCATTATCGGCGGGTGCGTCGGATATGAGCGGCTGGCTGTTAATGGGGTTGCCGGGCGCTGTTTTTCTTTCCGGGATTTCCGAAAGCTGGATCGCCATTGGCCTGACATTAGGCGCGTGGATTAACTGGAAGCTGGTGGCCGGGCGGTTGCGTGTGCATACCGAATACAACAATAACGCCTTAACACTGCCGGATTATTTCACCGGGCGCTTTGAAGATAAAAGCCGCATTTTGCGCATTATCTCTGCGCTGGTTATTTTGCTGTTCTTCACCATTTATTGCGCTTCGGGCATTGTGGCAGGCGCGCGTCTGTTTGAAAGTACCTTTGGCATGAGCTACGAAACGGCTCTGTGGGCGGGCGCTGCGGCGACGATCCTTTACACCTTTATTGGCGGTTTCCTCGCGGTGAGCTGGACTGACACTGTACAGGCCAGCCTGATGATTTTTGCCCTGATCCTGACGCCGGTTATCGTCATTATCAGTGTCGGTGGCTTTGGTGACTCGCTGGAAGTGATCAAACAAAAGAGCATCGAAAACGTTGATATGCTCAAAGGTCTGAACTTTGTTGCCATTATCTCACTGATGGGTTGGGGGCTGGGTTACTTCGGGCAGCCGCACATTCTGGCGCGTTTTATGGCGGCGGATTCTCACCACAGCATTGTCCATGCGCGTCGTATTAGTATGACCTGGATGATCCTCTGCCTGGCAGGGGCGGTGGCTGTCGGCTTCTTTGGGATTGCTTACTTTAACGATCATCCGGCGTTGGCTGGTGCGGTAAATCAGAACGCCGAGCGTGTGTTTATCGAACTGGCGCAAATTCTGTTTAACCCGTGGATTGCCGGGATTCTGCTGTCGGCAATTCTGGCGGCGGTAATGTCAACCTTAAGTTGCCAGCTGCTGGTGTGCTCCAGTGCGATTACCGAAGATTTGTACAAAGCGTTTCTGCGTAAACATGCCAGCCAGAAAGAGCTGGTGTGGGTAGGGCGTGTGATGGTGCTGGTGGTGGCGCTGGTGGCGATTGCGCTGGCGGCAAACCCGGAAAACCGCGTGCTGGGCTTAGTGAGCTACGCGTGGGCAGGCTTTGGCGCGGCGTTTGGTCCAGTGGTGCTGTTCTCGGTGATGTGGTCACGCATGACGCGTAACGGTGCGCTGGCGGGGATGATCATCGGTGCGCTGACGGTTATCGTCTGGAAACAGTTCGGCTGGCTGGGACTGTACGAAATTATTCCGGGCTTTATCTTCGGCAGTATTGGGATTGTAGTGTTTAGTTTGCTGGGTAAAGCGCCGTCAGCGGCGATGCAAAAACGCTTTGCCGAGGCCGATGCGCACTATCATTCGGCTCCGCCGTCACGGTTGCAGGAAAGCTAAGGGACTTAGCCTGCGGCGGTTTTGTTTGGCTTCAGCAGCGGGTTGCGCTCCCTTAATGTGCCTCGCCATATAAATTGAATGGTGCAGGGAGCGCGCAGGGGGCGGCCAATCGCCGCCGCCCCCTGCTGTCCCGGCCTTCGGGGAACGCTTCAGCGATTTTGACGCCACCAACACCCGAGCTGTTATTATGTTCCGGGCAAAAAGTTAGATTTGATAATCGCGGATGGACGAAATTGCTTGATACACCCGCTTATCAGTTTTACATGGAAGCTCTGATGCATTGAGTCTGGACAGTTTTGTCGGCTGGATACGGCGTTTACGCGGCATCCGGCAAGAACACATGGCTCGTTGTAAACAATCCCATCTTTGTACCTGGAATAATCGTTTATATCCCCTGGCATTACCTCTCTTTGTTTACATTTCAACATCATTTTATAAACATTCCGCTTGTATTTTTCTTTACCGTAATGATAATCGCTATCACTGCGATTTACTTTTCTTTGCATAGATTGACTCAGAAAAACGTTTAAGGGTGGGTGGCATGTTTGTTCCGTTTCTCATTATGTTGCGCGAAGGACTTGAAGCCGCGCTGATTGTCAGTTTGATTGCCAGCTATCTTAAGCGTACCCAGCGAGGCCGATGGATTGGTGTGATGTGGATTGGCGTGTTGCTTGCCGCTGCGTTGTGCCTGGGCTTGGGTATCTTCATTAACGAAACCACCGGCGAATTTCCGCAAAAAGAACAGGAACTGTTTGAAGGTATCGTGGCGGTGATCGCCGTGGTGATCCTTACCTGGATGGTTTTCTGGATGCGCAAAGTGTCGCGCAACGTCAAAGTGCAACTGGAACAGGCAGTCGATAGCGCATTGCAGCGTGGAAATCATCATGGCTGGGCGCTGGTGATGATGGTCTTTTTTGCCGTTGCAAGGGAAGGGCTGGAGTCGGTCTTTTTCCTGCTGGCGGCATTTCAACAAGATGTCGGGATCTGGCCGCCGCTGGGTGCAATGCTCGGTCTTGCTACTGCCGTGGTGCTAGGCTTCCTGCTCTACTGGGGCGGTATTCGCCTCAATCTTGGTGCATTTTTTAAATGGACCAGCCTGTTTATTCTCTTCGTCGCCGCAGGGCTGGCAGCTGGTGCCATTCGCGCATTTCATGAAGCCGGATTGTGGAACCACTTTCAGGAAATCGCCTTCGATATGAGTGCGGTGCTCTCAACTCACTCGCTGTTTGGCACGCTGATGGAAGGGATTTTTGGCTATCAGGAAGCGCCGAGCGTCAGCGAAGTCGCCGTCTGGTTTATTTATCTCATCCCGGCGCTGGTGGCACTTGCTCTGCCACCACGCGCAGGGGCGACAGCGTCTCGCTCCGCGTAACAAATACGACGCAAACTCTTGCTTAGTTACAACATACTTTAAAGGGATAGTCTCGTCATGACCATTAACTTCCGCCGTAACGCATTGCAGTTGAGCGTGGCTGCGCTGTTTTCTTCTGCTTTTATGGCTAACGCCGCTGATGTGCCGCAGGTCAAAGTGACCGTGACGGATAAGCAGTGCGAACCGATGACCATTACGGTTAACGCCGGGAAAACACAGTTCATTATTCAGAACCACAGCCAGAAGGCGCTGGAGTGGGAGATCCTCAAAGGCGTGATGGTGGTGGAAGAGCGGGAAAATATCGCCCCTGGCTTTAGCCAGAAAATGACGGCGAATTTACAGCCTGGCGAATACGATATGACCTGCGGTCTGCTGACTAACCCGAAAGGGAAGTTGATCGTCAAAGGTGAGGCAACGGCGGATGCGGCGCAAAGTGATGCGCTGTTAAGTCTTGGTGGTGCAATTACTGCATATAAAGCGTATGTCATGGCGGAAACCACGCAGCTGGTGACCGACACCAAAGCCTTTACCGACGCGATTAAAGCAGGCGATATCGAAAAAGCGAAAGCACTGTATGCACCGACGCGCCAGCACTATGAGCGTATTGAACCGATTGCTGAACTGTTCTCCGATCTGGATGGCAGCATTGACGCCCGTGAAGATGATTACGAGCAAAAAGCCGCCGACCCAAAATTCACTGGTTTCCACCGTCTGGAAAAAGCATTGTTTGGCGACAACACCACCAAAGGAATGGATAAGTATGCCGACCAGCTTTATATCGATGTGGTCGATTTGCAAAAACGCATCAGTGAACTGGCTTTCCCACCTTCAAAAGTGGTCGGCGGCGCAGCCGGACTGATTGAGGAAGTGGCAGCCAGCAAAATCAGCGGTGAAGAAGATCGCTACAGCCACACCGATCTGTGGGATTTCCAGGCTAACGTTGAAGGCTCGCAGAAAATTGTCGATCTGCTGCGTCCACAACTGCAAAAAGCCAACCCGGAACTGTTGGCAAAAGTCGATGCCAACTTTAAAAAGGTCGATACCATTCTGGCGAAATACCGTACTAAAGACGGTTTTGAAACCTACGACAAATTGACCGATGCCGACCGGAATGCACTGAAAGGACCGATTACTGCGCTGGCGGAAGATCTGGCGCAACTTCGCGGTGTGCTGGGACTGGATTAAGCGTTATGCAGTATAAAGATGAAAACGGCGTGAATGAACCGTCACGCCGACGTTTACTGAAAGGGATTGGTGCACTGGCGCTGGCGGGAAGTTGTCCGGTCGCTCATGCACAAAAAACGCAAAGTGCGCCGGGTACGCTTTCACCGGATGCACGCAATGAGAAACAGCCGTTTTATGGTGAGCATCAGGCAGGGATCCTGACGCCACAACAGGCCGCAATGATGCTGGTGGCGTTTGATGTGCTTGCCAGCGATAAAGCCGATCTTGAGCGGTTGTTTCGCTTGTTGACTCAGCGTTTTGCTTTTCTGACTCAGGGCGGAGCAGCACCAGAAACGCCAAATCCGCGCCTGCCACCACTCGATTCCGGCATTCTTGGCGGCTACATTGCGCCCGATAATCTCACCATCACGTTATCGGTGGGTCACTCATTGTTTGATGAGCGCGTTGGCCTTGCGCCACAGATGCCAAAAAAGCTGCAGAAGATGACGCGTTTCCCCAACGACTCGCTGGATGCGGCGTTATGTCATGGTGATGTGTTGCTACAGATTTGCGCCAACACCCAGGACACGGTGATCCATGCGCTGCGCGATATCATCAAACACACGCCGGATTTGCTCAGTGTGCGCTGGAAGCGGGAAGGGTTTATTTCCGATCACGCGGCGCGTAGTAAAGGCAAAGAGACGCCGATTAATTTGCTGGGTTTCAAAGACGGCACTGCCAATCCCGATAGCCAGAATGATAAGTTGATGCAAAAAGTGGTGTGGGTAACGGCAGATCAGCAGGAGCCTGCGTGGACAATCGGTGGCAGCTATCAGGCAGTACGCTTGATTCAGTTTCGAGTGGAATTTTGGGACAGAACGCCGCTGAAAGAACAGCAGACGATTTTTGGCCGTGATAAGCAAACCGGTGCGCCGCTGGGAATGCAGCATGAGCATGATGTGCCTGATTACGCCAGCGACCCGGAAGGGAAGGTGATCGCGCTGGACAGCCATATCCGGCTGGCGAATCCCCGCACGGCGGAGAGTGAGTCCAGCCTGATGCTGCGTCGCGGCTACAGTTATTCGTTGGGGGTCACCAACTCCGGACAACTGGATATGGGGTTGCTGTTTGTCTGCTACCAGCACGATCTGGAAAAAGGCTTCCTGACAGTACAAAAAAGGCTCAATGGCGAAGCGCTGGAGGAATACGTTAAACCTATCGGCGGCGGTTATTTTTTTGCGCTGCCGGGGGTGAAGGACGCGAACGATTATTTCGGAAGCGCGTTATTGCGGGTTTAATGTTTTTAGGCGGATAAGGCATTTGTGCGCAGATGCCTGATGCGACGCTTGCGCGTCTTATCATGCCTACAATCAGTGCGGGTTTGGTAGGCTGGATAAGGCGTTCACGCCGCATCCGGCGATCGTGCACTGATGCCTGATGCAAATCCTGCTGAAAGCACACAGCTTTTTTCATCACTGTCATCACTCTGTCATCTTTCCAGTAGAAACTAATGTCACTGAAATGGTGTTTTATAGTTAAATATAAGTAAATATATTGTTGCAATAAATGCGAGATCTGTTGTACTTATTAAGTAGCAGCGGAAGTTCCCGGCAGTGATAGTCAGTCACTATGGAGATCGCGGATGGTAACGTCCTGTACTGGACATGTTTTAGATAATCAACGCGCCACCACTCGCGGAGTTTTCTCCTCCGGTAGTCATCTCGCCACTTTGCATTTTCAACCTCATCCTTTCTTTTCATGTGTTACCGACGCCGTAAACGGTGCGCGTAGCCGTTTTTCGGCATTTTATCCAAAAGCAAACTATGGCTTACAAGGAAGCCAACCCTCTGATGTTCGTGCGCATAATCGCGCTGCCAACGGCGCGTGTGATGAATACAAACAACTCAAGGTGCTCTCCATGGGAAGACAAAAAGCAGTGATCAAAGCTCGTCGCGAGGCAAAACGTGTGCTGAGACGGGATTCGCGCAGCCATAAGCAGCGTGAAGAAGAATCGGTCACCTCGCTTGTGCAGATGAGCGGCGTAGAAGCCATTGGTATGGCCCGCGACAGTCGCGATACCTCGCCTATCCTCGCGCGAAATGAAGCGCAATTGCACTATCTGAAGGCTATTGAGAGTAAGCAGCTGATATTCGCTACGGGCGAAGCCGGGTGCGGAAAAACCTGGATCAGCGCAGCAAAAGCGGCAGAGGCCCTGATACATAAGGATGTCGACAGGATTATCGTCACCCGTCCAGTTCTGCAAGCCGATGAAGATCTTGGCTTCTTACCTGGAGATATCGCAGAAAAGTTTGCTCCCTATTTTCGCCCGGTCTACGACGTGCTGGTCCGGCGCTTAGGGGCTTCCTTTATGCAGTACTGCCTGCGACCGGAAATAGGGAAGGTGGAAATCGCGCCGTTCGCCTATATGCGTGGACGTACCTTTGAAAATGCAGTCGTCATTCTTGACGAGGCGCAGAATGTGACTGCCGCGCAAATGAAAATGTTTTTAACCCGCCTCGGGGAGAACGTGACGGTTATCGTCAACGGTGATATCACACAATGCGATTTACCTCGCGGTGTGCGCTCCGGATTAAGTGACGCGCTGGAACGTTTCGAAGAAGATGAAATGGTCGGGATCATCCGATTCGGTAAAGAGGATTGCGTACGTTCGGCACTTTGCCAACGTACGCTGCATGCCTACAGTTAAGTGTGTTATCGGTGCAGAGCCCGGGCGAACCGGGCTTTGTTTTATTTCAACAGATTTTCACTTCAGGTTAGCGTTCAGGGGGGCGACTTTGAGCGTGTTGATAAGCTGAACTGGAGTCTGGTTTAGATACTCTTACCAGGCATTTTTCGTCATAGCATCAGACCAGTGTAATACTGCCAGCGCGGAGAGTTTTTCTTCCAGAAGCCAAAAAAATGAGCATCTGCCTATCTTTTTTCGGCCATTCAACCTGTACAGGAGATCTGGTGCCAATTTTGCTTATGAGGTTTAATCAACAATGGGCCATAATTTGCCTGACTGATTAACACTGAATATATTCCTCTGATTTATTCTTTAGGGATAATATTATAAATGTAAGGTTAATCTTAATTAATTCTTTTGGCTAATATTGTGTGTTGTTATTTTTTTTGTGGAAGGCAAGCTGCAATGGCAAAATAGGGATGGTTGTAATAATCAAAACATGATACTAACTATATATTGATCGTTGCATTGTTGGCATGTAACACGTTTCAGCGAGTAACATTGGTAATGAAATATAATCAACATGGATAGGTGAAAATTAATTATGAGCTTTATGGCTTTTGTAACTTGTTTGACAATTGCATTTATCGCCGGTTTTGCTGTTGCCAGAAAATTGACACTCCGAAAAGTTGCCTCATCGGTAATCATCGCTAAATCGCAACCAGTCCCTTCATCTGCAACTTCCCCTGCCGCTAAGGCGTCGACAAGGAGCTATATACCGCAGAAAACCTATCGTGACTCTCGTTGGCAAGAGCGAGATGAGTTATTTCAGGGAATGGTTGCCGAAGGTATTTTATTGGAAAGAAAAGAGTGGTTAATCACGCGTTGTGAAAAAATGTATTTCGATAATCTGGAAAAATGGTTTGGACACTATTGTCATATCCATTGCCAGGTCTCTCTGGGGCGCTTGATCAACTTTCCAGAACAACCTGAGTTTAGCGAAGAAGAAAGAAAGCGTTTCTTTGCAATTTATAATGGCATGGCAATGGATTATGTTCTGGTTTCAAAGAAGAACAATAAAATAGTCTGTGTTATTGAGCTGGATGACCCGAGTCATGAAAGGGCGGATCGCATTATTCGTGACCGTTGGTTGGATACGATTATGACTCTTGCACGGGTGCCTTTTGTACGAGCTTCTGTCACTAAATTGGAGGAAATCCCTCCGGTCTGGGAGACTCGTGACAAAATTCGCCCATTAGTCGCGGCGACAAAGAGTGAACCGTTGCATTAACTAAGTATCCCGGTCGGGGCTTCTCATCCCCCCGGTGTGTGCAATACACGAAAAAAAAGCCCGTACTTTCGTACGAGCTCTTCTTTAAATATGGCGGTGAGGGGGGGATTGACTCGCTTCGCTCGCCCTGCGGGCAGCCCGCTCACTGCGTTCACGGTCTGTCCAACTGGCTGTCGCCAGTTGTCGACCCCCGGTCGGGGCTTCTCATCCCCCCGGTGTGTGCAATATACGAAAAAAAAGCCCGTACTTTCGTACGAGCTCTTCTTTAAATATGGCGGTGAGGGGGGGATTCGAACCCCCGATACGTTGCCGTATACACACTTTCCAGGCGTGCTCCTTCAGCCACTCGGACACCTCACCAAATTGTCGTTCCTGTCTTGCTGGAACGGGCGCTAATTTAGGGAAATCATGACCTGAGGTCAACAAACTTTTTTAAAAAATCGCGCGTTTATTCAAACTTCAATCAATATGTGGTTTTAATAAGCGAAATCTGCTTTTTTTGCCACCGACCACGGATTTGTTATGCTGGTGGTCT
The DNA here is from genome assembly GCF_019375075.1 of Escherichia sp. XD33. Lineage (NCBI taxonomy): Bacteria > Pseudomonadati > Pseudomonadota > Gammaproteobacteria > Enterobacterales > Enterobacteriaceae > Escherichia > Escherichia sp. XD33. The sequence goes on along the minus strand of NZ_JAENDM010000052.1, from coordinate 4,603 downwards.
TTGTAGATCATAACGATAAGTGCGAATAAATTTCGCACAACGCTTTTCGGGAGTCAGTATGGATATCATCTTTTATCACCCAACGTTCGATACCCAATGGTGGATTGAGGCACTGCGCAAAGCTATTCCTCAGGCAAGAGTCAGAGCATGGAAAAGCGGAGATAATGACTCTGCTGATTATGCTTTAGTCTGGCATCCTCCTGTTGAAATGCTGGCAGGGCGCGATCTTAAAGCGGTGTTCGCACTCGGGGCCGGTGTTGATTCTATTTTGAGCAAGCTACAGGCACACCCTGAAATGCTGAACCCTTCTGTTCCACTTTTTCGCCTGGAAGATACCGGTATGGGCGAGCAAATGCAGGAATATGCTGTCAGTCAGGTGCTGCATTGGTTTCGACGTTTTGACGATTATCGCATCCAGCAAAATAGTTCGCATTGGCAACCGCTGCCTGAATATCATCGGGAAGATTTTACCATCGGCATTTTGGGCGCAGGCGTACTGGGAAGTAAAGTTGCTCAGAGTCTGCAAACCTGGCGCTTTCCGCTGCGTTGCTGGAGTCGAACCCGTAAATCGTGGCCTGGCGTGCAAAGCTTTGCCTGACGGGAAGAACTGTCTGCATTTCTGAGCCAATGTCGGGTATTGATTAATATGTTACCGAATACCCCTGAAACCGTCGGCATTATTAATCAACAATTACTCGAAAAATTACCGGATGGCGCGTATCTCCTCAACCTGGCGCGTGGTGTTCATGTTGTGGAAGATGACCTGCTCGCGGCGCTGGATAGCGGGAAAGTTAAAGGCGCAATGCTGGATGTTTTTAATCGTGAACCCTTACCGCCTGAAAGTCCGCTCTGGCAACATCCACGCGTGACGATAACACCACATGTCGCCGCGATTACCCGTCCCGCTGAAGCTGTGGAGTACATTTCTCGCACTATTACCCAGCTCGAAAAAGGGGAGAGGGTCTGCGGGCAAGTCGACCGCGCACGCGGCTACTAATAAAGCATCAGGATTCCTGCTATCCTTGGCGGGAATTGAATACAGGAGAGAGTTATGTATCCCGTCGACCTTCATATGCATACCGTTGCCAGCACACATGCATATAGCACATTGAGTGATTACATTGCCCAGGCCAAACAAAAGGGCATTAAACTTTTTGCGATCACCGATCATGGCCCGGATATGGAAGATGCGCCGCATCACTGGCACTTCATTAACATGCGTATCTGGCCGCGAGTGGTTGATGGGGTAGGGATCCTGCGCGGCATCGAAGCTAACATTAAAAATGTTGATGGTGAAATTGACTGCAGCGGTAAAATGTTTGACTCGCTGGATCTAATTATTGCCGGTTTTCATGAGCCGGTTTTTGCGCCACATGACAAAGCGACCAATACACAAGCGATGATCGCCACTATCGCCAGCGGCAATGTGCATATAATAAGCCATCCCGGAAATCCCAAATATGAAATAGATGTGAAAGCCGTTGCTGAAGCAGCCGCGAAACATCAGGTGGCGCTGGAAATCAATAATTCCTCATTTTTACACTCACGTAAGGGCAGTGAAGACAACTGTCGTGAGGTAGCCGCAGCGGTACGTGATGCTGGAGGTTGGGTGGCATTAGGCTCGGATTCTCACACCGCGTTTACCATGGGGGAATTTGAAGAGTGTCTTAAAATCCTCGACGCGGTAGATTTTCCGCCAGAGCGCATTTTGAATGTTTCTCCGCGCCGCTTACTGAACTTCCTTGAATCTCGCGGTATGGCACCGATTGCGGAATTTGCAGACCTTTAATTACTAGTAATGGAAATATATTAATGAACGAGTTTTCTATCCTCTGTCGTGTGCTGGGTTCGCTCTATTACCGCCAACCACAAGATCCTTTACTGGTGCCGCTGTTTACCCTGATTCGTGAGGGGAAACTGGCTGCGAACTGGCCACTGGAGCAGGATGAGTTGCTGACACGTTTGCAGAAAAGCTGTGATATGACGCAAGTCTCTGCCGATTACAATGCGTTGTTTATCGGCGATGAATGTGCTGTGCCGCCATATCGTAGCGCATGGGTTGAGGGCGCGACGGAAGCGGAAGTGCGCGCTTTTCTTTCTGAGCGAGGGATGCCATTAGCGGATACGCCAGCCGATCACATCGGCACATTGCTGCTCGCAGCTTCCTGGCTGGAAGATCAGTCAACGGAAGATGAGAGCGAAGCACTGGAAACACTGTTCAGTGAGTATCTGTTACCCTGGTGTGGTGCGTTCCTTGGCAAAGTGGAGGCCCATGCAACCACGCCTTTCTGGCGCACCATGGCACCGCTAACCCGCGATGCCATTAGTGCAATGTGGGACGAGCTGGAAGAAGATTCTGAAGAATAAGTGTGATCTACGTCACACATAACCGCAACGGATAATTTGTTGTTGCATAAAATGTGTGCTCGATCTCATTCATGGCCGCGTTTTCTGCTATCATGCGCGGCATGAACATACTTCTCTCTATTGCAATCACAACAGGCATTCTCTCCGGTATCTGGGGATGGGTGGCTGTTTCCCTGGGCTTACTAAGCTGGGCGGGCTTCCTGGGCTGTACGGCCTACTTTGCCTGCCCGCAAGGTGGGCTGAAAGGGCTGGCGATCTCCGCTGCAACCCTGCTTAGTGGCGTGGTGTGGGCAATGGTCATTATTTACGGTAGTGCACTGGCACCACATCTGGAAATTCTCGGTTATGTCATAACCGGTATTGTCGCGTTTCTGATGTGTATTCAGGCCAAACAGCTGCTGCTTTCATTTGTTCCGGGGACGTTTATAGGCGCATGCGCGACGTTTGCCGGGCAGGGTGACTGGAAACTGGTGTTACCTTCGCTGGCGCTTGGGCTGGTATTTGGTTACGCAATGAAAAACAGCGGCCTGTGGCTGGCGGCGCGTAGTGCAAAGACGGTTCACCGTGAGCAGGAAATCAAAAATAAAGCGTGAGGGGCACTCACGCTTTCGCTTAAACAGTAAATGCCGGATTATTAATTCCGGCATTTTTATCTGTCAGGATTCCGGTGGAACCGACATATGGCGGTATTTCACCAGAATGTCATTCTGCCGTTCTGCTTTATTTTGCAAATCCCACAGACCACGGTCGATACCATCATTAATCAGGAAAATGACCCCTGTTTCGATAGCCGACATCAGACACAGCATAACGGGTTCGTTTGAGGTGTAACCCACTTCCCCTTCCAGCAAGCGCTGGTAGTCAATAAAGCGGAAAACCCCGGCCTGAACTTCATAGGAAAGTATCGTCTTACTGGTGTTCACCGAGGAGAGGATCTCACCGGTACTCACATTGACGACGCGCAGGTTCACGGCAATCTGATCGAGCTGGTATTGCGTGTCGGCACCGATGCCAAAATATCTTGCCCCAACCCCGCCAGATTTGACGTTGCTTTCATAACCGATAATCGAACCTTCAACCATGATATTTGCCGCCGTTAAAGATTGCAGCGGGATTCGGTTATTAATGGCAACCGTGCCGTTTTCTTGTGCCGCACGAATAATCTTGCGCTCGTTAAGCAGGTTTTGTAAGCCCTGGCGCTCCAGCGGTATAAACCAGCGAGAATCTTTCAGTGCCGTGACCAGCATTGCCGTGGCGCTTTGCGGAACAGCAGTGGAGAAGTTACTTGCCGGGTAGGGTTTAAATTGCCCGGTTTCGTCCTGAATGTTGTATACCGAAACAAAGATTTTACCCGTCGGCGCTGGCAGATGGGTCAAATCTTTGTAGCTCTGAGCACGAGGCATTAATGTCGGTCTGGCGGCTTCTTTAGGCGGGGCGGTTAAGCATCCGCTCAGTAACATGACGGCAACCAAAAGAAACAAGCGCTGCATGATTATTTTCCTTATGAAGCTGGGGCTTAAAAATCGGTTGAGTTATTTTGTAAACCCGAAACCTGGATGGTCGAGGTTTGTCCGGTTTTACGATCTGTCACGTTCAACTGCAATTGACCATCGCGGTTGGCAATATCGACAATATAATCGTTGGTCACCATGCGGCCCGGTTTACCGGTATTAATATTCGACAGTAGCCCACCTAAAATTTGTGACTGGATGGCCTGAGTAAAGTTATCTAACGCTGAGGGTGTTTCAATACCAAAGTCATCGTTATAGCTCGGATCTTTATAAGAGTTTTGGGCCTGAGCGCTATTTAATAAAAAAGCGCCATTATTTGGGTTACCACCAAAGTTTGGATTACGGAACTGGAAAGTCATGGTTCCAGCCCAACTTAATGGCGAAATAAGCATGAGTAGAACTACTGCATGTTTGACACGCATTGCAGCCTCCGAACAATTTTTTATTTAGAATTCATCATGCGCCAAATCGCCCGTACTTAATAAGGTAATGACTCCAACTTATTGATAGTGTTTTATGTTCAGATAATGCCCGATGACTTTGTCATGCAGCTCCACCGATTTTGAGAACGACAGTGACTTCCGTCCCAGCCTTGCCAGATGTTGTCTCAGATTCAGGTTATGCCGCTCAATTCGCTGAGTGTAACGCTTGCTGATTACGTGCAGCTTTCCCTTCAGGCGGGATTCATACAGCGGCCAGCCATCCGTCATCCATACCACGACCTC
>NZ_JAENDM010000051.1:0-29936 GCF_019375075.1 Escherichia sp. XD33 | reverse complement strand
TTCGTAATGAATTACGTGTTCACTCTTGAGACTTGGTATTCATTTTTCGTCTTGCGACGTTAAGAATCCGTATCTTCGAGTGCCCACACAGATTGTCTGATAAATTGTTAAAGAGCAGTACCGCTTCGCTTTTTCTCAGCGGCGCGGGGTGTGCATAATACGCCTTCCCGCTACAGAGTCAAGCATTTCTTTGCTTTTCTCTATTGAGATTCTCAGGAGAACCCCGCTGACCCGGCGGCGTGTTTGCCGTTGTTCCGTGTCAGTGGTGGCGTATTATAGGGAGTTATTCCGGCCTGACAAGCGAAAAATATAAAAACTTTATCGTTCGCTCACTTTTCAGGCAAAACATCTTAAATATAGTCTTTTCCGTCTAACTTATAGACAAAAACGAGCCCCGAAGGGCTCGTTTTATCATTTACTGGACGGCGACAATCCGGTCTTCATTAACTTCCAGGCGAATCACTTTACCCGGAACCAATTCACCAGACAGTATTTGCTGTGCCAGCGGGTTTTCGATCTGCTGCTGAATTGCACGTTTCAGAGGACGTGCACCATAGACCGGATCGTAACCGTTCTCGCTCAGCAGTTTCAGCGCCTCGTCAGAAATGTGGATTTCATAACCACGTTCTTCCAGACGTTTGTACAGACGTTTCAACTGAATCTGCGCAATCGAGGCAATGTGCTGTTCACCCAGCGGATGGAAGACCACCACTTCATCGATACGGTTAATGAATTCCGGACGGAAGTTATGGCTTACCACACCGAGCACCAGCTCTTTCATGTGCGCATAATCCAGTTCACCGAAGCGTTCCTGAATCAGATCGGAACCGAGGTTAGAGGTCATAATGACGACCGTATTACGGAAGTCGACCGTTCTCCCTTGCCCGTCAGTCAGACGCCCATCATCCAGTACCTGCAACAGAATGTTGAAGACATCCGGATGCGCTTTTTCCACTTCATCCAGCAGGATGACGGAATACGGACGACGACGCACCGCTTCGGTCAGGTAGCCACCTTCTTCATAACCGACATATCCCGGAGGCGCACCAACCAAACGAGACACCGAGTGTTTCTCCATAAACTCGGACATATCGATACGGACCATCGCCTCGTCGCTATCAAACATAAAGTTCGCCAGCGCCTTACAAAGCTCTGTTTTCCCCACACCAGTTGGGCCGAGGAACAGGAATGAACCAATCGGGCGATTTGGATCCGCCAGCCCCGCACGGCTACGACGAATAGCGTTAGATACCGCATCAACCGCTTCGTTCTGACCAATTACGCGATGGTGCAGTTCTTGCTCCATACGCAGCAGTTTTTCGCGCTCGCTTTCCATCATGCGAGAAACCGGAATCCCCGTCCAACGCGCCAGCACTTCAGCAATTTCGGCGTCGGTCACTTTATTACGCAACAGACGCATAGTTTTGCCTTCGAGCTGCGTTGCGGCTTCCAGTTGCTTTTCCAGTTCCGGGATTTTGCCGTATTGCAGTTCAGACATCCGCGCCAGGTCCCCCACACGGCGAGCCTGTTCAATAGCGATTTTCGCCTGTTCCAGTTCCGCTTTAATGGTCTGCGTACCAGAAAGCGATGCCTTCTCTGCTTTCCACTCTTCTTCTAACTCGGAGTACTGACGTTCTTTGTCGCTCAGTTCTTCGTTGAGCATATCCAGACGTTTTTTACTGGCTTCATCAGACTCTTTCATTAACGCCTGTTGTTCCAGTTTGAGCTGGATGATACGACGATCGAGTCGGTCGAGTTCTTCTGGTTTTGAGTCAATCTGCATACGAATGCTGGATGCTGCTTCATCGATCAGGTCGATGGCTTTATCCGGCAGCTGACGGTCAGCAATGTAGCGATGAGACAACGTCGCCGCTGCAACAATTGCCGGGTCAGTAATTTGCACATGGTGGTGCAATTCGTAACGTTCTTTCAGGCCACGCAGAATCGCAATGGTATCTTCAACAGAAGGCTCGGCAACAAACACTTTCTGGAAACGACGTTCCAGCGCAGCATCTTTTTCAATGTACTGGCGATATTCGTCAAGCGTCGTGGCACCTACGCAGTGCAATTCACCACGCGCCAGCGCCGGTTTCAGCATGTTTCCGGCGTCCATTGCGCCATCGGCTTTACCCGCGCCGACCATGGTATGTAATTCGTCGATAAATAGGATGACGTTGCCTTCCTGTTTGGCAAGATCGTTAAGCACGCCTTTTAAACGTTCTTCAAACTCACCGCGATATTTCGCCCCAGCCACCAGCGCGCCCATATCCAGCGCCAGTACCCGGCGGCCTTTCAACCCTTCCGGCACTTCGCCGTTGATAATACGCTGCGCCAGACCTTCAACGATGGCAGTTTTACCGACGCCGGGTTCACCAATCAGTACCGGGTTATTTTTAGTACGACGTTGCAGCACCTGAATGGTACGGCGAATTTCTTCATCACGACCAATCACCGGATCGAGTTTGCCCTGTTCGGCTCGTTCGGTAAGGTCGATGGTATATTTTTTCAAAGCCTGACGTTGGTCTTCAGCACCTTGATCGTTCACGCTTTCACCTCCACGCATTTGTTCAATCGCTTGAGTAATGTTGGCGGTGGTCGCCCCTGCTGCTTTCAGGATGTCGGCCAGCGTGCCGCGAGACTCAAGTGCCGCCAGAACGAACAGTTCTGACGAGATAAAGTTATCACCACGTTTTTGCGCCAGCTTGTCGCAAAGATTAAGAACGCGCACCAGATCCTGTGATGGCTGGACATCACCACCAGTACCTTCAACCTGCGGTAAACGATTTAATGCCTGATTGATATCTGTGCGCAACTGGCCAGCATTTATGCCAGCGGATGTTAATAAAGGACTAACCGAACCCCCTTCCTGATTCAGCAGGGCGCTCATTAAATGAAGTGGTTCGATAAATTGGTTGTCGTGCCCGAGTGCAAGTGATTGGGCATCGGCAAGAGCAAGCTGGAATTTATTAGTAAGACGATCCAGACGCATAACTCCTCCCATAACGGATCAAAGTTGCTACTGGAGATTAAATGAGGTCATCCCTCAATTATTCAAGGTTATTGACCAGATTAATGTGAAAAGAAAATCACGCGTACCGGATCGTCTTGATTCTTTAGGTTATATCAGCCAAATGAAACTTGCCATACGACCGGTGGTCTTGTCGCGACGATAAGAGAAGAAAGTCTCATTTTCCGTATATGTACAACGGTCGCCGCCGAAAATTTGCTCAACACCCACGTTCGCCAGACGCTGCCGGGCAAGCTGATAAATATCCGCCAGATACTTATCACCATGCTGAATGAAAGCTGCACTTGCTTTAGCGTCTACTGCCATAAACGCCTCGCGAACCTCCCCCCCCACTTCGAACGCGCGTGGACCAATTGCCGGCCCTAACCAGGCGAGAATATTTTCCGGATTATCAGCAAAACAGGAAACCGTCTCTTCCAGCACGCCTGCGCACAGTCCACGCCAGCCAGCATGAGCGGCGGCGACTTCCGTTCCCGCTCGATTGCAAAACAGCACAGGGAGGCAGTCGGCAGTCATCACTGCGCAAACCGTGCCGGGCGTATTGCTATAAGAGGCATCCGCCCGTTTTGAGGCATAAGGTTCGCCAGTGAGCTTAAGCACATCTTTGCCGTGTACCTGCTCAAGCCAGACCGGTTTAGAAGGCAAATTGCCCGCAGCAAAAAGTCGCTTGCGATTCTCCTCAACGTGATCCGGGTTATCGCCACAATGGGCACCGAGGTTGAGTGAGTCATACGGGGGCAAGCTCACGCCGCCGATACGAGTGGAGCTACAGGCCGCAACACCTTTTGGCTGCGGCCACTGCGGGACAATCAGCTTACTCATAACCAGTCCACTTCATCCTTATGTTCTTCGAAATCGGCGCGCATCACCTCAATCAGCTCCACCATATCTTGTGGAATAGGCGCATGCCATTCCATTTCGATGCCGGAGATCGGGTGATAAAGACGCAGCATGGTTGCATGTAGCGCCTGGCGGTCAAACTTACGCAGCGTGGAGATAAATGCTTCCGAAGCACCTTTTGGCGGACGCGGACGGCCACCATAAACCGGATCGCCCACCAGCGGATGAGTGATATGGGCCATATGCACGCGGATCTGGTGCGTACGTCCAGTTTCCAGACGCAACCGCAGACGCGTGTGCACACGGAAGTGTTCCATGATGCGATAGTGAGTCACCGCTGGTTTGCCCATCGGATGCACCGCCATATGGGTACGTTTGGTCGGGTGGCGACTGATTGGCTCGTCCACCGTGCCACCTGCGGTCATATGACCAATCGCCACCGCTTCATACTCACGAGTAATTTCACGCCGTTGCAAAGATTCGACTAAACGCGTCTGAGCCGGAACGGTTTTTGCCACAACCATCAGGCCAGTGGTGTCTTTATCCAGACGATGGACGATGCCCGCACGCGGTACATCGGCAATGGGTGGATAGTAATGAAGCAACGCATTCAGTACCGTGCCATCCGGGTTACCCGCGCCAGGATGTACCACCAGGTCGCGCGGTTTATTAATGATAATAATGTCTTCATCTTCATAGACGATATCCAGCGGGATATCCTGCGGTTCAAAACGCGCTTCTTCTTCAATCTCAGCGTTGATGGCAACCTGCTCGCCACCCAATACTTTTTCTTTCGGCTTATCACAAACTTTGCCGTTAACCAGCACTCGCTGGTCGAGGATCCATTCTTTTATTCGCGAACGTGAATAATCCGGGAACATTTCGGCCAAAGCCTGATCTAAGCGTTGACCGAGTTGGTTTTCGGACACCGTTGCAGTGAGCTGTACTCGTTGTGCCATATATACTGCTTCTTCGTTTATCGTTGGGGTTTTACGGCTTTGCCGTTTAATATAGTGTGCTATTGTAGCTGGTCTTAACCGGGAGCAGGAACAGAGAATCTCCCGTATTACATTTTGAGGAAAGTCAAAACGTCATGACGCGCATGAAATATCTGGTGGCAGCCGCCACACTAAGCCTGTTTTTGGCGGGTTGCTCGGGGTCAAAGGAAGAAGTACCTGATAATCCGCCAAATGAAATTTACGCGACTGCACAACAAAAGCTGCAGGACGGTAACTGGAGACAGGCAATAACGCAACTGGAAGCGTTAGATAATCGCTATCCGTTTGGTCCGTATTCGCAGCAGGTGCAGCTGGATCTCATCTACGCCTACTATAAAAACGCCGATTTGCCGTTAGCACAGGCTGCCATCGATCGTTTTATTCGCCTTAACCCGACCCATCCGAATATCGATTATGTCATGTACATGCGTGGCCTGACCAATATGGCGCTGGATGACAGTGCGCTGCAAGGGTTCTTTGGCGTCGATCGTAGCGATCGCGATCCTCAACATGCACGAGCTGCGTTTAGTGACTTTTCCAAACTGGTGCGCGGCTATCCGAACAGTCAGTACACCACCGATGCCACCAAACGTCTGGTATTCCTGAAAGATCGTCTGGCGAAATATGAATACTCCGTGGCCGAGTACTATACAGAACGTGGCGCATGGGTTGCCGTCGTTAACCGCGTAGAAGGCATGTTGCGCGACTACCCGGATACCCAGGCTACGCGTGATGCGCTGCCGCTGATGGAAAATGCATACCGTCAGATGCAGATGAATGCGCAAGCTGAAAAAGTAGCGAAAATCATCGCCGCAAACAGCAGCAATACATAACAGAAACCTGAAACACAAAACGGCAGCCCTTGAGCTGCCGTTTTTTTATTCTGTCAGTTGTGAAACTGAAGCGATTTAGTCGCTATCGATCTCATCAAATATGGCTCGCTTTGAGATATTCCTCAAGTAAAAAAACATCTCTTCCTGCGATTTCTCACAAAAAAGATTCGTTGACAAAAAGTGACAAAATTATGAGATTTTCATCACACATTTTGACATCAGGAACGGTATGCTGAATTCACCAAGACGGGAAGACAAGAGGTAAAATTTATGACAATGAACATTACCAGCAAACAAATGGAAATTACTCCGGCCATCCGCCAACATGTCGCAGACCGTCTCGCCAAACTGGAAAAATGGCAAACACATCTGATTAATCCACATATCATTCTGTCCAAAGAGCCACAAGGGTTTGTTGCTGACGCCACAATCAATACACCTAACGGCGTTCTGGTTGCCAGTGGTAAACATGAAGATATGTACACCGCAATTAACGAATTGATCAACAAGCTGGAACGGCAGCTCAATAAACTGCAGCACAAAGGCGAAGCACGTCGTGCCGCAACATCGGTGAAAGACGCCAACTTCGTCGAAGAAGTTGAAGAAGAGTAGTCCTTTATATTGAGTGTATCGCCAACGCGCCTTCGGGCGCGTTTTTTGTTGACAGCGTGAAAACAGTACGGGTACTGTACTAAAGTCACTTAAGGAAACAAACATGAAACACATACCGTTTTTCTTCGCATTCTTTTTTACCTTCCCCTGAATGGGAGGCGTTTCGTCGTGTGAAACAGAATGCGAAGACGAACAATAAGGCCTCCCAAATCGGGGGGCCTTTTTTATTGATAACAAAAAGGCAACACTATGACATCGGAAAACCCGTTACTGGCGCTGCGAGAGAAAATCAGCGCGCTGGATGAAAAATTATTAGCGTTACTGGCAGAACGGCGCGAACTGGCCGTCGAGGTGGGAAAAGCCAAACTGCTCTCGCATCGCCCGGTACGTGATATTGATCGTGAACGCGATTTGCTGGAAAGATTAATTACGCTCGGTAAAGCGCACCATCTGGACGCCCATTACATTACTCGCCTGTTCCAGCTCATCATTGAAGATTCCGTATTAACTCAGCAGGCTTTGCTCCAACAACATCTCAATAAAATTAATCCGCACTCAGCACGCATTGCTTTTCTCGGCCCCAAAGGTTCTTATTCCCATCTTGCGGCGCGCCAGTATGCTGCCCGTCACTTTGAGCAATTCATTGAAAGTGGCTGCGCCAAATTTGCCGATATTTTTAATCAGGTGGAAACCGGCCAGGCCGACTATGCCGTCGTACCGATTGAAAATACCAGCTCCGGTGCCATAAACGACGTTTACGATCTGCTGCAACATACCAGCTTGTCGATTGTTGGCGAGATGACGTTAACTATCGACCATTGTTTGTTGGTCTCCGGCACTACTGATTTATCCACCATCAATACGGTCTACAGCCATCCGCAGCCATTCCAGCAATGCAGCAAATTCCTTAATCGTTATCCGCACTGGAAGATTGAATATACCGAAAGTACGTCTGCGGCAATGGAAAAGGTTGCACAGGCAAAATCACCGCATGTTGCTGCGTTGGGAAGCGAAGCTGGCGGCACTTTGTACGGTTTGCAGGTACTGGAGCGTATTGAAGCAAATCAGCGACAAAACTTCACCCGATTTGTGGTGTTGGCGCGTAAAGCCATTAACGTGTCTGATCAGGTTCCGGCGAAAACCACGTTGTTAATGGCGACCGGGCAACAAGCCGGTGCGCTGGTTGAAGCGTTGCTGGTACTGCGCAACCACAATCTGATTATGACCCGTCTGGAATCACGCCCGATTCACGGTAATCCATGGGAAGAGATGTTCTATCTGGATATTCAGGCCAATCTTGAATCAGCGGAAATGCAAAAAGCATTGAAAGAGTTAGGGGAAATCACCCGTTCAATGAAGGTATTGGGCTGTTACCCAAGTGAGAACGTAGTGCCTGTTGATCCAACCTGATGAAAAGGTGCCGGATGATGTGAATCATCCGGCACTGGATTATTACTGGCGATTGTCATTCGCCTGACGCAATAACACGCGGCTTTCACTCTGAAAACGCTGTGCGTAATCGCCGAACCAGTGCTCCACCTTGCGGAAACTGTCAATAAACGCCTGCTTATCGCCCTGCTCCAGCAACTCAATCGCCTCGCCGAAACGCTTATAGTAACGTTTGATTAACGCCAGATTACGCTCTGACGACATAATGATGTCGGCATAAAGCTGCGGATCCTGAGCAAACAGTCGCCCGACCATCGCCAGCTCAAGGCGGTAAATCGGCGAAGAGAGCGCCAGAAGTTGCTCAAGCTGAACATTTTCTTCTGCCAGGTGCAGCCCGTAAGCAAAAGTAGCAAAGTGGCGCAGTGCCTGAATAAACGCCATATTCTGATCGTGCTCGACGGCGCTAATACGATGCAGCCGAGCGCCCCAGACCTGAATTTGCTCCAGAAACCATTGGTATGCTTCCGGTTTACGTCCATCACACCAGACCACAACTTGCTTTGCCAGGCTACCGCTGTCCGGACCGAACATCGGGTGTAGCCCCAGCACCGGACCATCATGCGCCACCAGCATGGCCTGTAATGGCCCATTTTTCACTGATGCCAGATCGACCAGAATACAATCTTTCGGTAAAGGCGGTAATTTGCCAATAACTTGCTCAGTAACGTGGATTGGCACACTAACAATCACCATTCCGGCATCGGCAACAATATCAGCCGCTCGATCCCAGTCATGTTGCTCCAGAATCCGCACCTGATAACCCGAGAGGGTCAGCATCTTCTCGAACAGGCGTCCCATCTGACCGCCACCGCCGACGATAACCACCGGACGCAGTGACGGACAAAGTGTTTTAAATCCTTTGTCGTTTTCACTGGAGTAAGATTCACGCATCACCCGACGCAAAACATCCTCAATCAGATCTGGCGGTACACCCAGAGCTTCCGCCTCTGCACGACGCGAGGCCAACATAGATGCCTCGCGCTCCGGAACATAAATAGGCAGTCCAAAGCGGCTTTTCACCTCGCCCACTTCAGCAACCAGTTCCAGACGCTTCGCTAATAAATTCAGCAGCGCTTTATCGACTTCATCAATTTGATCGCGTAATGCGGTCAATTCAGCAACCATAATAAACCTCTTAAGCCACGCGAGCCGTCAGCTGCCCGTTCAGATCCTGATGAATTTCACGCAGCAAGGCATCGGTCATTTCCCAGCTAATGCAGGCATCGGTTACGGATACACCGTATTTCATTTCACTGCGCGGTTGCTCGGAAGACTGATTGCCCTCGTGGATATTACTTTCGATCATCAGACCAATAATTGAGCGATTGCCATCTTTGATTTGAGCAACCACGGATTCTGCCACCGCAGGCTGACGGCGATAATCTTTATTGGAATTACCGTGGCTGCAATCTACCATCAGAGACGGGCGCAGTCCCGCCTGTTCCATCTCTTTTTCACATTGCGCAACATCCGCAGGGCTATAGTTCGGCGCTTTACCACCGCGCAGGATCACATGGCCGTCCGGATTCCCCTGAGTTTGTAGCAACGCAACCTGCCCTGCCTGGTTAATGCCAACAAAACGGTGCGGCTGGGCGGCGGCGCGCATAGCGTTAATTGCTGTTGCCAGACTGCCGTCGGTGCCGTTTTTAAAACCAACCGGCATGGAAAGCCCGGAAGCCATTTCACGGTGAGTTTGCGATTCCGTTGTACGAGCACCAATTGCTGACCAGCTAAACAGATCGCCCAGGTATTGCGGGCTATTCGGATCTAACGCTTCCGTCGCCAGTGGCAGTCCCATATTCACCAGCTCAAGCAGCAATTTACGCGCGATCTGCAGCCCGGCTTCTACATCAAAAGAGCCATCCATATGGGGATCGTTAATTAACCCTTTCCAGCCGACAGTGGTACGGGGTTTTTCAAAATAGACGCGCATTACCAGATAGAGGCTATCGCTGACCTCTGCGGCAAGGGCTTTAAATCGACGAGCATATTCCAGAGCAGTTTCCGGATCATGAATGGAACAAGGACCACATACTACCAGCAGACGAGGATCGCGCCCGGCGATAATATCTGAAATGCTTTTACGCGAGTCAGCAATCTGGGCTTCTTGTTGCAGGCTCAATGGAAAAGCGGCCTTCAGTTGTTCCGGAGTCATTAAAACCTGTTCGTCGGTAATATGTACGTTATTCAGCGCGTCTTTTTGCATGATGGCGATCCTGTTTATGCTCGTTTGCGATAGTTGATCCTCAGCGAGGATGACGTAACGATAACACATAAAGTAAAGTTTTCAATCCATATTTCGTACATTTTTATTTACACAGGCAATTTAGTCGCGCTTTCAACCCTTACCTCTGTATAGATAAATTTACACTCCCTTTGAAAACAATCCGCTATGCTTTGAAAAAGGAGAAAGAAATGATGAAAAAGTTTATCGCCCCCTTGTTGGCTTTACTGGTTAGCGGATGTCAGATTGATCCTTATACTCACGCGCCAACCTTGACCAGCACCGACTGGTATGATGTCGGTATGGAAGATGCGATATCGGGCAGCGCCATAAAAGATGACGATGCATTTAGCGATTCACAGGCGGATCGCGGTCTATACCTTAAAGGATATGCCGAAGGACAAAAGAAAACTTGCCAGACCGATTTTACTTATGCCCGAGGACTTTCCGGTAAAAGCTTTCCTGCCAGCTGCAACAATGTTGAAAATGCCAGCCAACTGCATGAAGTATGGCAAAAAGGGGCTGATGAAAATGCCAGCACAATACGATTAAATTAATTAAAACCCCACAAATAAATTAAACATAAGATTTTACTCATTGTGTTTTATTTCTCACATTGATGACGGTCGCATGAAAAAATGATATTTTAATGAGCATTCTGAAAAAATATCGATGCATTTCGAGCGAAGATGGTGGGGATCCCTGAATGCGTTTTTCTCACCGACTGTTCTTACTTCTGATTCTCCTGCTGACGGGAGCACCAATACTCGCTCAGGAGCCTTCTGACGTTGCGAAAAACGTGCGTATGATGGTTTCCGGTATTGTCAGTTACACCCGCTGGCCTGCGCTATCAGGGCCACCAAAGTTATGTATCTTTTCATCTTCACGTTTTAGTACCGCCCTACAAGAGAATGCCGCGACATCTTTGCCTTATCTGCCTGTCATCATTCACACTCAACAAGAGGCGATGATTTCAGGCTGCAATGGTTTTTATTTTGGCAATGAGTCACCGACATTCCAGATGGAATTAACCGAACAATATCCGTCAAAGGCGTTATTATTAATTGCCGAACAAAATACCGAGTGCATTATTGGTAGCGCCTTTTGTCTGATCATCCACAATAATGACGTCAGATTTGCCGTAAACCTGGATGCCTTATCGCGTAGCGGTGTAAAGGTCAACCCGGATGTCTTAATGCTCGCACGGAAGAAAAATGATGGATAACGATAATTCTCTTAATAAGCGCCCCACGTTTAAAAGAGCATTACGCAACATCAGTATGACCAGCATATTTATCACTATGATGCTGATCTGGTTGCTGCTTTCCGTGACCTCGGTGCTGACCCTGAAACAGTACGCGCAAAAAAACCTGGCACTGACAGCAGCAACAATGACTTACAGTCTGGAAGCAGCTGTCGTTTTTGCCGATGGCCCTGCAGCAACTGAAACACTGGCAGCGCTGGGCTAGCAAGGGCAATTTTCAACTGCAGAAGTACGTGATAAGCAGCAAAATATTCTGGCATCCTGGCATTACACCCGTAAGGATCCAGGCGATACTTTCAGTAATTTCATAAGCCACTGGCTCTTCCCTGCCCCCATCATTCAGCCGATTCGTCACAATGGTGAAACCATTGGCGAAGTACGCTTAACCGCTCGCGACAGTTCAATCAGCCATTTTATCTGGTTTTCGCTCGCCGTACTGACCGGTTGTATTCTGCTGGCATCAGGCATCGCAATTACCCTCACCCGCCATTTGCACAATGGCCTGGTAGAAGCGCTGAAAAATATCACCGATGTCGTACATGATGTGCGTTCCAACCGCAATTTTTCCCGACGAGTTTCGGAAGAACGTATCGCTGAGTTTCACCGCTTCGCTCTCGACTTCAACAGTCTGCTGGATGAAATGGAAGAGTGGCAGCTTCGTTTACAGGCTAAAAATGCGCAGCTTCTACGTACCGCGCTACATGACCCATTAACCGGGCTGGCTAACCGCGCAGCGTTTCGTAGCGGCATCAACACGTTGATGAACAATTCCGATGCCCGAAAAACGTCGGCGTTACTATTTCTTGATGGCGATAATTTCAAATACATCAATGATACCTGGGGTCATGCGACGGGCGATAGAGTCTTGATTGAAATCGCAAAACGGTTAGCTGAATTTGGCGGGCTGCGACATAAAGCATACCGCCTGGGCGGCGATGAATTCGCTATGGTGCTCTATGATGTACAGTCGGAATCTGAAGTGCAGCAGATATGTTCAGCACTGACACAAATCTTTAATCTCCCGTTTGATCTTCATAATGGCCATCAGACCACCATGACATTAAGCATTGGTTACGCGATGACCATTGAGCACGCCTCTGCGGAAAAATTACAAGAGCTTGCCGATCACAATATGTATCAGGCCAAACACCAGCGTGCCGAAAAGCTGGTGAGATAACAAGGATATATCGATATGATAAAGCACCTGGTAGCACCCCTGGTTTTCACCTCACTAATACTGACTGGCTGCCAGTCCCCTCAGGGAAAGTTTACTCCTGAGCAAGTCGCCGCTATGCAATCTTATGGATTTACTGAATCCGCCGGCGACTGGTCGCTGGGCTTATCAGATGCCATTCTGTTCGCAAAAAATGACTACAAATTGCTCCCGGAAAGCCAGCAACAGATCCAAACCATGGCAGCTAAATTGGCCTCGACAGGGCTAACACATGCCCGTATGGATGGACACACCGATAACTATGGTGAAGACAGTTACAACGAAGGCTTATCATTGAAACGGGCGAATGTCGTGGCCGATGCATGGGCTATGGGTGGACAAATTCCACGCAGCAATCTCACCACACAGGGTTTAGGAAAAAAATATCCCATAGCCAGTAACAAGACCGCCCAGGGCCGCGCCGAGAACCGCCGCGTCGCAGTGGTGATTACTACCCCTTAAAACACCAGCAAACAGATAAAAAAGGGCCAGCCAATTGGCCAGCCCTTCTTAACAGGATGTCGCTTAAGCGAAATCTTAGTTAAGACGCTCTTTGATACGAGCAGCCTTACCAGTACGCTCACGCAGGTAGTACAGTTTAGCTTTACGAACAGCACCACGACGTTTGACAGAAATGCTGTCAACTACCGGAGAGTGAGTCTGGAAGACACGCTCAACGCCTTCGCCGTTGGAAATTTTACGAACAGTGAATGCAGAGTGCAGACCGCGGTTACGAATAGCGATAACCACGCCCTCGAATGCCTGCAGACGTTTTTTGGAACCTTCAACAACCCATACTTTCACTTCCACGGTATCACCCGGACGGAAGGAAGGTACGTCCTGCTTCATCTGCTCTTGTTCAAGTTGCTTAATAATGTTGCTCATAATTTAATCTCTTATCCTGGGTAAACTGATATCTCGGGGGCTTACGCCATCCCATCATGTTTATGTTGCTGTTGTGCGTGTTCCGTTTTGAACTCCGCCAGCAACCTTGCTTGCTCTTCAGTCAGAGCCAGGTTTTCCAGAAGTTCAGGTCTTCTAAGCCAGGTACGGCCCAGCGACTGTTTCAAACGCCAGCGACGTATCTCGGCATGGTTGCCCGACAGTAACACTGGCGGAACTTCCATCCCTTCTAACACCTCAGGCCGCGTATAGTGCGGGCAATCCAGCAATCCTTCAGCAAAGGAATCTTCCGTTGCCGAGGCTTCATGTCCCAGTACTCCCGGAATAAACCGGGAAACGGAGTCAATCAGCGTCATTGCTGGTAACTCACCACCACTGAGAACGTAATCGCCGATTGACCATTCTTCGTCAATTTCGGTTTGGATCACGCGCTCATCTATACCTTCGTAGCGACCGCACACCAGAATCAATTTTTGATTCGTTGCCAGTTCGCTGACGCCCGCTTGATCAAGCTTGCGTCCCTGTGGTGACAGATAAATCACCTTTGCGCCTTCACCCGCCGCGGCTTTTGCTGCATGAATGGCGTCCCGCAAGGGTTGCACCATCATTAACATCCCCGGTCCGCCGCCGTAAGGACGATCGTCCACGGTACGGTGCCGGTCATGCGTGAAGTCGCGAGGACTCCAGCTCTGGATGCTCAGCAGGCCATTTTTAACTGCCCGGCCAGTTACCCCGTAATCGGTAATTGCGCGGAACATTTCAGGAAACAGGCTAATTATGCCAATCCACATAGCGCCGTCTTTTACCGTTTATCCGGTGGTTTAAAAACCAGGATCCCAATCTACTTCGATTGAACGAGTAGTGAGATCGACTTTCTTGATAACCTGCCCATCGAGGAACGGTACGAGACGTTCCTTGATACCAAACGCATCTTTCAGGTTTGCCTTAATGACGAGAACGTCATTAGATCCGGTTTCCATCATATCGACGACTTTACCGAGATCGTAGCCTTCAGTGGTTACTACCTGGCAGCCCATCAGGTCTTTCCAGTAGTAGTCCCCCTCTTCAAGCTGAGGCAGCTGCGATGAATCCACGACAATTTCACAATTCGTCAGCAGGTTCGCCGCATCACGATCGTCAACGCCTTTCAGCTTGATGATCATGTCCTGATTGTGGTGCTTCCAGCTTTCCAGCTGGACTTGCTGCCACTGACCCGCCTTCTGGATAAACCAGGGCTGATAGTCAAAAATGCTTTCGGCGTCTTCGGTGGAAGAAAACACTCTGAGCCACCCACGAATACCGTAAGACGAACCCATTTTTCCCAAAACGATGGGATCAACAGGTGCTTGCGCGGTGAGTTGTTTGCTCATCATGACCACCGTGACAGATTAAGCTGCTTTGTTTACTTCTTTGATCAGCGCAGCAACGCGATCAGAAATAGTTGCGCCCTGGCCAACCCAGTGAGCGATGCGATCCAGATCCAGGCGAGTGCCTTCTTCTTTTTCGCTAGCGATTGGGTTGAAGAAACCAACGCGCTCGATGAAGCGACCGTTGCGTGCATTACGGCTGTCAGCGACAACAACCTGGTAGAACGGACGCTTTTTAGCGCCGTGACGTGCTAAACGAATAGTTACCATAACATCCTCTTGTGTGAATAAAACAACCGGACCCCATCGAGGAACGGAGTCCGGTGTCATATTAAAAGCCCAAAATTTTACTCATTTTTGCGGGAATTGCAATCAACAGTTGCTAACTCTGCTGTAAAAGGCCGTCGGCGGTGCAGCCAGTTTGGTGCCGGAGTGCGCGCAGTCACCGGAGCGTACACGCAGTACGTGAGGATGACGAGCACATCCCGGTGCCAAAATGGCAAACAAGCCAGGCCGATTAGCGACCAGGGAAGCCTGGGGGCATCATACCCTTCATGCTTCTCATCATCTTCGCCATTCCGCCCTTCTTCATTTTCTTCATCATGCGCTGCATGTCGTCGAACTGTTTCAGAAGACGGTTAACGTCCTGCACCTGCATACCGCAACCGGCAGCAATACGGCGTTTACGCGAACCTTTGATGATTTCTGGCTTAGCGCGCTCTTTCATCGTCATCGAGTTGATGATGGCTTCCATACGCACCAGCACTTTATCGTCCATCTGTGACTTGACGTTATCCGGGATCTGCCCCATGCCCGGCAGCTTGCCCATCAGACTAGCCATGCCGCCCATATTTTTCATCTGGCGCAGCTGCTCAAGAAAGTCGTTGAGATCGAAGCCGTCACCTTTTTTCAGCTTGCTGGCTAATTTCTCTGCCTGCGCGCGGTCAACTTTGCTTTCGATATCTTCGATCAGCGACAGTACGTCGCCCATGCCGAGAATACGCGACGCGATGCGGTCCGGATGGAACGGCTCCAGCGCCTCAGTTTTCTCGCCAACACCGAGGAACTTGATCGGTTTGCCAGTGATGTGACGAATAGAGAGCGCCGCACCGCCGCGGGCATCGCCGTCCACTTTGGTCAACACTACGCCGGTAAGCGGTAACGCTTCATTGAATGCTTTTGCCGTATTGGCCGCATCCTGACCGGTCATGGCGTCAACCACAAACAGGGTTTCAACCGGGTTAATCGACGCATGGACTTGTTTGATCTCGTCCATCATCGCTTCGTCAACGTGCAGACGACCAGCGGTATCCACCAGCAGCACGTCGTAGAATTTCAGTTTGGCTTCTTTCAGCGCCGCGTTAACGATATCTACCGGCTTCTGACCAACATCAGAAGGGAAGAAATCAACGCCCACCTGCTCTGCCAGCGTCTCAAGCTGTTTGATTGCCGCCGGGCGATAAACGTCGGCAGAAACCACCAGCACTTTCTTCTTGTGCTTCTCGCGCAGGAACTTACCGAGTTTACCAACGCTGGTTGTTTTACCGGCACCTTGCAGGCCCGCCATCAGTACGACCGCAGGCGGTTGCGCAGCCAGGTTCAGGGTCTGGTTCTCTTCGCCCATCGCCGCAACCAGTTCGTTACGGACTATTTTGACGAACTCCTGCCCCGGCGTCAGGCTCTTATTAACTTCATGACCAACCGCTTTCTCTTTTACGCGATTGATAAACTCACGCACTACCGGCAGAGCTACGTCCGCCTCCAGCAGCGCCATGCGCACTTCGCGCAGCGTATCTTTTACGTTGTCTTCAGTGAGGCGTCCACGGCCACTGATATTGCGCAGCGTGCGCGACAAACGATCGGTTAAATTATCAAACATTGTCTCTCGCCTGGGGTGGAAACGGTTGGCCGCAATCGCGACACATCATCAGTATTTTGCCGCAGTATAACATGAAGGCGTCTTTGTTGTTATGCAACGGTTGGAGCAGCGTTCACCTGACGCTATACTGCTTCTCTTTCTTATTGCTCAAACTGTCGACATCACTATGCCCGTTTTTGCTCTGCTCGCGCTTGTCGCCTACTCCGTCAGTCTTGCGCTGATTGTTCCCGGTCTGCTGCAAAAAAACGGCGGCTGGCGGCGCATGGCTATTATTTCTGCGGTCATTGCGCTGGTCTGCCACGCAATCGCTCTGGAAGCCCGCATCCTGCCCGACGGTGATAGCGGACAAAACCTCAGCCTGCTGAACGTTGGTTCATTGGTCAGTTTGATGATCTGTACGGTAATGACCATTGTGGCTTCTCGCAATCGTGGCTGGCTGCTGCTACCCATTGTCTATGCCTTTGCGCTTATCAACCTGGCGCTGGCAACCTTCATGCCCAATGAATACATCACCCATCTGGAAGCTACGCCTGGGATGCTGGTGCACATTGGCTTATCGCTCTTTTCCTATGCCACGCTAATTATCGCCGCCCTGTACGCGCTGCAACTGGCGTGGATTGATTACCAACTGAAGAACAAGAAGCTGGCGTTTAACCAGGAAATGCCGCCATTGATGAGTATCGAGCGTAAAATGTTCCACATCACGCAGATTGGCGTGGTGCTGCTAACGCTCACGCTTTGCACTGGCCTGTTCTACATGCACAACTTATTTAGCATGGAAAATATCGACAAGGCTGTGCTCTCTATCGTGGCGTGGTTTGTCTATATTGTGCTGCTGTGGGGACATTATCATGAAGGATGGCGTGGACGCCGCGTCGTCTGGTTTAACGTTGCGGGCGCGGTAATTCTGACACTGGCCTACTTCGGCAGCCGAATTGTCCAGCAGTTAATCAGCTAAACCCAGAAAAGGAGTTTCCCCTGGAACACATTTCTACTACTACGTTGATCATTATTCTGATCATCATGGTGGTCATTTCAGCCTATTTTTCCGGGTCCGAAACCGGAATGATGACCCTCAACCGCTATCGTCTGCGACATATGGCGAAACAGGGTAATCGCTCGGCCAAACGCGTCGAAAAATTGCTGCGTAAGCCAGACCGCCTGATAAGCCTGGTGTTAATCGGCAATAACCTGGTCAATATTCTTGCCTCCGCGCTCGGCACTATTGTTGGGATGCGTTTGTACGGCGATGCGGGCGTGGCAATTGCGACTGGTGTGCTGACTTTTGTCGTACTGGTATTTGCTGAGGTATTGCCGAAAACCATTGCCGCGCTGTACCCGGAAAAAGTCGCTTATCCGAGTAGTTTTCTGCTGGCTCCGCTGCAAATTTTGATGATGCCGCTGGTCTGGTTGCTGAATGCTATCACCCGTATGCTGATGCGCATGATGGGTATCAAAACCGATATCGTGGTTAGCGGCTCTTTGAGCAAAGAAGAGTTGCGCACTATCGTGCACGAATCACGCTCACAAATTTCCCGTCGCAATCAGGATATGCTGCTGTCGGTGCTCGATCTGGAAAAAATGACCGTTGATGACATCATGGTGCCGCGCAGTGAAATTATCGGTATTGATATCAACGATGACTGGAAATCGATTCTGCGCCAACTCTCCCACTCACCTCACGGGCGCATCGTGCTCTACCGTGATTCGCTGGACGACGCCATCAGTATGCTGCGAGTACGTGAAGCCTGGCGGTTGATGTCGGAGAAAAAAGAGTTCACCAAAGAAACCATGCTGCGCGCCGCGGACGAGATCTATTTTGTGCCGGAAGGTACGCCGCTCAGCACGCAGTTGGTAAAGTTTCAGCGCAACAAAAAGAAAGTCGGCCTGGTCGTCAACGAGTATGGAGACATTCAGGGGCTGGTGACGGTTGAAGATATTCTGGAAGAGATTGTCGGCGATTTCACTACGTCGATGTCGCCAACACTTGCCGAAGAGGTCACGCCGCAAAACGACGGTTCGGTGATTATCGATGGCACCGCCAACGTGCGGGAAATCAACAAAGCCTTTAACTGGCATCTACCGGAAGATGATGCCCGCACGGTTAATGGCGTCATTCTTGAGGCACTGGAAGAGATCCCTGTCGCAGGCACCCGCGTGCGTATTGGCGAGTACGATATCGATATTCTCGACGTACAGGACAATATGATTAAGCAGGTAAAAGTTTTTCCTGTGAAACCGCTGCGCGAGAGTGTGGCGGAGTAACGAAAACGGCCCGGCATTCGCATGCAGGGCCGTGAATTATTACGAAAGCAGAAATTAAGCTTTTGCTTTCGCTACAGTAACCATCGCCGCACGAATCGTACGACCATTCAGCGTATAACCCTTCTGCATAATGCCCAGTACGTTACCTGGCGCAACGTCATCAGATTCCACCATTGCGATGGCCTGATGCACATTCGGGTCCAGTGGGACGTTAGTTTCGGCGATCACTTCAACGCCAAACTTACGCACAACATCCAGCATCGACTTCAGCGTCAGCTCAATGCCTTCAACCATCGCAGACATATCCGGGTTAGCTTTATCAGCCACTTCCAGCGCACGATCCAGGCTATCAATCACCGGCAGCAATTCGTTGATGAATTTCTCCAGCGCGAATTTGTGGGCTTTTTCAATATCCAGTTCAGTACGACGACGCAGGTTTTCCATTTCGGCTTTTACACGCAAAATGCCGTCACGTTCACGGGTCTGGGCTTCAGCCAGCTGAGCTTCGAGATTCGCAATTTTTTCATCGCGCGGATCCACCTGCTCAGCAGAAGCTTCTGGCTCAACTGCCTCAATCTCTTCGTGCTGATCCATGATAATTTCTTCCGGGGCTTGCCCCTCAGGCGTTTTCTGTTCTTTACTACTCATGAATTTCTCCGCGTTTTTTTCGCATTCATCTCGCTAACTTCGCTTATTATGGGGATCAGTTTCAGGGTTTCAAGGGAAGCACTCACATTGTCATCAATCTTCGCAACAAGGACCTCGGAAAAATGAATAATCATTTCAAGTGTATTGGCATTGTGGGACACCCACGGCACCCCACTGCACTGACAACACATGAAATGCTCTACCGCTGGCTGTGCACAAAAGGTTACGAGGTCATCGTTGAGCAACAAATCGCTCACGAACTGCAACTGAAGAATGTGAAAACTGGCACGCTCGCGGAGATTGGGCAACTAGCTGATCTCGCGGTAGTCGTTGGTGGCGACGGTAATATGCTGGGCGCGGCACGCACACTCGCCCGTTACGATATTAAAGTTATTGGAATCAACCGTGGCAACCTGGGTTTCCTGACTGACCTTGACCCCGATAACGCCCAGCAACAGTTAGCCGATGTGCTGGAAGGCCACTACATCAGCGAGAAACGTTTTTTGCTGGAAGCGCAAGTCTGTCAGCAAGATTGCCAGAAACGCATCAGCACCGCGATAAATGAAGTGGTGCTTCATCCAGGCAAAGTGGCGCATATGATTGAGTTCGAAGTGTATATCGACGAGATCTTTGCGTTTTCTCAGCGATCTGATGGACTAATTATTTCGACGCCAACAGGCTCCACCGCCTATTCCCTCTCTGCAGGCGGTCCTATTCTGACCCCCTCTCTGGATGCGATTACCCTGGTGCCCATGTTCCCGCATACGTTGTCAGCACGACCACTGGTCATAAACAGCAGCAGCACGATCCGTCTGCGTTTTTCGCATCGCCGTAACGACCTGGAAATCAGTTGCGACAGCCAGATAGCACTGCCGATTCAGGAAGGTGAAGATGTCCTGATTCGTCGCTGTGATTACCATCTGAATCTGATTCATCCGAAAGATTACAGTTATTTCAACACATTAAGCACCAAGCTCGGCTGGTCAAAAAAATTATTCTAATTTTACGCCAGCCTCTTTACTGTATATAAAACCAGTTTATACTGTACACAATAACAGTAATGGTTTTTCATACAGGAAAACGACTATGTTGGCACAACTGACCATCAGCAACTTTGCTATCGTTCGTGAGCTTGAGATTGATTTTCATAGCGGCATGACCGTAATAACTGGCGAGACCGGCGCGGGTAAATCTATTGCAATAGATGCCCTCGGTCTTTGTCTCGGTGGTCGCGCTGAAGCCGACATGGTGCGTACCGGCGCTGCTCGCGCTGACCTGTGCGCCCGTTTTTCTCTGAAAGATACGCCAGCGGCTCTGCGCTGGCTGGAAGAAAACCAGCTTGAAGACGGGCATGAATGTTTGCTTCGTCGCGTGATCAGCAGCGATGGTCGCTCCCGTGGTTTCATCAACGGTACAGCTGTTCCTCTGTCACAACTGCGCGAACTGGGTCAGTTGCTGATTCAGATCCATGGTCAGCACGCTCATCAATTACTCACCAAACCTGAGCACCAAAAATTCCTGCTTGATGGCTATGCCAATGAAACCTCTCTACTGCAGGAAATGACCGCACGTTATCAGTTGTGGCATCAAAGCTGCCGTGACCTCGCGCATCATCAACAGTTAAGTCAGGAACGCGCCGCCCGTGCGGAACTGCTGCAATACCAATTAAAAGAACTTAACGAATTTAATCCGCAGCCCGGAGAGTTTGAACAAATCGACGAAGAGTACAAACGTCTGGCGAACAGCGGTCAATTGCTGACCACCAGCCAGAATGCATTGGCATTAATGGCCGACGGTGAAGACGCAAACCTGCAAAGTCAGCTTTACACGGCTAAACAACTGGTGAGCGAATTGATTGGCATGGACAGCAAACTGTCCGGCGTACTTGATATGCTGGAAGAAGCTACCATCCAGATTGCTGAAGCCAGCGATGAACTGCGCCACTACTGCGATCGTCTGGATCTCGATCCCAACCGACTATTTGAACTTGAACAGCGCATCTCAAAACAGATTTCGCTGGCACGTAAACATCACGTCAGCCCTGAGGCATTGCCACAGTATTACCAGTCGCTACTGGAAGAACAGCAGCAACTGGACGATCAGGCCGACTCACAAGAAACGCTTGCGCTGGCGGTAACGAAACATCATCAGCAGGCACTGGAAATCGCGCGCGCATTACACCAACAACGCCAGCAATATGCAGAAGAACTTGCACAGCTGATCACCGACAGTATGCATGCGCTCTCAATGCCGCATGGGCAGTTTACGATCGATGTTAAATTTGACGAGCATCACCTGGGCGCTGACGGTGCCGATCGTATTGAGTTTCGGGTAACCACCAACCCAGGTCAGCCAATGCAGCCTATTGCCAAAGTCGCATCCGGTGGTGAATTGTCCCGCATCGCACTGGCAATCCAGGTCATCACGGCGCGTAAAATGGAAACCCCGGCACTGATTTTTGATGAAGTGGATGTAGGGATTAGCGGTCCAACAGCGGCAGTTGTCGGCAAACTGCTGCGTCAACTCGGCGAATCAACTCAGGTGATGTGTGTTACCCACCTGCCACAAGTCGCGGGATGTGGTCATCAACACTATTTTGTCAGCAAAGAAACCGATGGTGCGATGACAGAAACGCATATGCAATCCCTGAATAAAAAAGCGCGGTTACAAGAGCTGGCGCGCCTGCTTGGTGGCAGTGAAGTCACACGTAATACACTGGCGAATGCGAAAGAACTGCTTGCAGCGTAAACTTTTTTCCTGCTTCACGGTCAGAGTAAACAGCAAAACGCCGTAAGACCGGAAAGCAAAAGGTTTTAAAGTGATGAAAGGTCTATTATCATCGGCATATTACAGATGAGCCACGTACTGCTCGGGCCCGAAAAGGAATCAAATCACTATGCGCTGTAAAACGCTGACTGCTGCAGCAGCAGTACTATTGATGTTGACCGCAGGCTGTTCCACTCTGGAGCGAGTGGTTTACCGTCCTGACATCAACCAGGGGAACTATCTGACCGCTAACGACGTATCCAAAATACGTGTTGGCATGACGCAACAACAAGTTGCGTACGCATTGGGTACACCGCTGATGTCCGATCCATTTGGTACGAATACCTGGTTCTATGTCTTCCGCCAGCAACCAGGTCATGAAGGTGTAACTCAGCAAACGCTGACGCTGACCTTTAACAGTAGCGGTGTGTTGACCAATATTGATAACAAACCTGCGCTGAGTGGTAACTAATAATAAAGTTGCTCTCAAAGACGTTAAAAAAGGTGCTCAATGAGCACCTTTTTTCTGTCTGTTATTTATTCGCTGATTTTTCTGCTCGTTGCCTGCGAAGCTCTTTCGGATCGGCAATGAGAGGGCGATAAATCTCCACCCGATCGCCATCATGCACACTATCGCTTAGTTTTGCCGGACGGCTGTAAATGCCGACTTTGTTTTTAGTTAAATCGATATCGGTACGCAATTCCAGCAAGCCACTGGCGCGAATAGCTTCTTCAACCGTCGCGCCCTCCTGCAGCGTCACTCGCTGCAGGTACTGCTTCTCAGGTAGCGCATAAGCCACCTCAACGGCAATTTTACCTGGCACTGTAAACCTCTTTCGCACGAACCGTAAAAGCCTGGACCATATTAGCCGCCAGCTCTTTAAACACGCGACCAAAGGCGAGTTCAATCAACTTATTGGTAAACTCAAAGTCGAGATGAAACTCGATACGACACGCCTCCTGGCTCAGCGGCGTAAACTTCCATCCACCAATCAATTTCTTGAACGGCCCATCCACCAGATTCATAAGAATACTTTGGTTACTGGTCAACTGGTTGCGGGTAGTAAACGTTTTGCTGATCCCAGCCTTAGAGACATCTACCGCCGCAGTCATCTGCCCAGGAGTGGACTCCAGAATCCGACTTCCGGTACAACCCGGCAAAAACTGAGGATAAGACTGAACGTCATTCACTAACTGATACATTTGCTCCGCGCTGTAGGGTACCAGTGCGGTCCGGCTAATCTGAGGCATAACAATTTCCATCAACAAAAATCCAACAAATAATATCATTTATCCTGCTGTAAAAAAAACGCTATCCCGGCGCTGGGTAACATCGGGTTCATGCTAAGATAGAGCCTTGTCCCCCGCAGGATTGATATGGGGTGTTTTCGATTTCAGATTACCGATGATTCACGACGCTTATGACGAAGAAAAAAGCACATAAACCTGGTTCAGCGACCATCGCGCTTAACAAGCGCGCCCGTCACGAATACTTTATCGAAGAAGAGTTCGAAGCGGGACTTGCCCTGCAAGGCTGGGAAGTTAAATCCCTGCGCGCAGGAAAAGCCAATATCAGCGACAGCTACGTCCTTCTGCGTGACGGAGAGGCATTTCTGTTTGGCGCTAACATCACGCCAATGGCCGTGGCCTCCACGCATGTGGTGTGCGATCCTACCCGTACCCGCAAGTTACTTCTCAACCAGCGCGAACTGGACTCATTGTACGGTCGCGTCAATCGAGAAGGCTATACCGTAGTGGCGCTCTCCCTGTACTGGAAAAATGCCTGGTGCAAAGTGAAAATCGGCGTCGCCAAAGGTAAGAAACAGCACGATAAACGTTCAGATATCAAAGAGCGCGAATGGCAGGTGGATAAAGCACGTATCATGAAAAACGCCCACCGTTAAACCTGCACTCCAATTATTGACCAGTTCCTCACCGCGCCTCCCTCTCCGGCGGCGCGAATGAACATCTTATTGGCTATCACATCCGACACAAATGTTGCCATCCCATTGCTTAATCGAATAAAAATCAGGCTACATGGGTGCTAAATCTTTAACGATAACGCCATTGAGGCTGGTCATGGCGCTCATAAATCTGGTATACTTACCTTTACACATTGGGGCTGATTCTGGATTCGACGGGATTTGCGAAACCCAAGGTGCATGCCGAGGGGCGGTTGGCCTCGTAAAAAGCCGCAAAAAATAGTCGCAAACGACGAAAACTACGCTTTAGCAGCTTAATAACCTGCTTAGAGCCCTCTCTCCCTAGCCTCCGCTCTTAGGACGGGGATCAAGAGAGGTCAAACCCAAAAGAGATCGCGTGGAAGCCCTGCCTGGGGTTGAAGCGTTAAAACTTAATCAGGCTAGTTTGTTAGTGGCGTGTCCGTCCGCAGCTGGCAAGCGAATGTAAAGACTGACTAAGCATGTAGTACCGAGGATGTAGGAATTTCGGACGCGGGTTCAACTCCCGCCAGCTCCACCAATCATGATTGGACGGTGTAAGGACAACACCAACAGAAACAGGAAGTTAGCAGTCTCAGCAGGACACCGACCAGACGGTGAGGAGACAAAAAAGGATACGCAAAGGAGCCGCGGCTCTCAAGTGTGAAAGAAGCCCGCAAATTGCGGGCTTTTTTATTGATCAGTCAACAATAAACAGTAACCGAATGAGAATTTAATAAGGATATTCATATGGAAGCTACTGTGGATTCGATTGATTTTCTGATCCGTAGTGAAGATGATTTTCTAAACTTTCTGGAAGAAATGAAAGCCCGAGAGGGGCTTGATTCTAAAGAGTTTATTTTCCCTAACGTAAAGTTTGCAGGCTGGCCATCCTTAGACATAAATGTTAAAGGAGAGCGGTATCATTCATCAATTACATCAGCAATGTTGTTTGGTATGTCAATGCTCAACGAGGAGATACAGCGGGCGTTTGCAACCATACGATACGGATCGCAGAATCTTCAACGCTTGACTAATGAAGACAAGCAACGACTTGATATAAATTTTAAAATTAGCGAAGGTTCTAGTGATGCGGAAGGCACCACTGACAAGATCATCAACGCAGTAACTGATTTTTTGCGAGATACTATGTCTGGACTGAACGGCTGGCAGAAAATGCTTGTTATAATCACAATGGTTGGCGCGGCCAGCACATGTGGTTATCACTACATTTCAGAAAATGCCGTAACAGAAAGACATGCAACTGATCGGCAGGTTGAAATTGCGAAAACCACATCCGATGGCATAAACAAAGCCATAGAAGCAACATTAGATTATAAAATCTATGGGAAATCAGCGATTAGCGATAAAGTTACTAGTCACGGACAAGCAGGTAAAAGTGCTTTAGTGAAGCAATTAGCTGCTGATCCTACTGTCGAAACCGTGACTTTAGGAAATGAGAAACTAACACGACAAGACCTAAATACCTACAACAGCCGACAATCTGTAGATAGAGAACGTAAAGAACGAACTGATATATTTTCCATCAAAGGTGTAACCAGAACAGGGCCAACAAATCAGGATATTAATATTAACGTTGTTAGGGTCTCTAATGACGAATGCTTCACAATCAAAGCTTCAGCTGATGTTATCACCCAAGATGAGTTGACAGCTATTGTTGACGCTTTGTCAAACAACTCTCATATTAAAATCAGTTACTTAGAGGTAATTGAAAAGGGTGCTGTTTCTATAGGTCAGTTCAACACTATTGTTTCAGAATAATCACTTAACCCCATTTATGTAGGTTGAGGTTATAAGTCACGGAGACCAGATATGTCCTTAAAGTATGCACATGAAAAATTTCATACGGCAGTACTTACTCTTGCAGGCCATGGAAGTATTCAAGAACGCTTGATTAATTCGTATGTTTTTAGCCTTGGGCATCTTAAAACAGCCGATGATATTCCAAATGCCTTACAAAGCAGGTTCGATGAATTATGTAAGGAACTGACTAAGTTTGATGCCACTGGCGATGAGGGGCGAGTTCAAGCAACAGTATCAAAACTTAACGATTTCGAGATCAATAAACTGATCGAAGATATTGTCAGTCTTAACGATGATATTTGCATGAAATTGGCTCTGACGGATGAGACTTACCAAGACATACACCAAAGTTAATTGATTAAATTCAAAAAGTTAACGTTCAACCAGCCAGTTTTTGGCTGGTTTATTGTCTTATAATATTCTTGCTCGAATGATGCACTATTTATGATGTAATCCGGACATCAGTTCATGGACAAGATTATCTCTTTCATTGTGTTGCAACCGTAAATGCATAGCAAAAAGGTGAGCGCTATCCTCATTCCTCTTCAAGCCATGCTGTTCAAGATCCCCGAAAAAACGGCTTCTCTTATCCGCTATTTCCTGAGTCTGACGTGCAACATTTACCAAATTTTCTAGCGTTTTTCTTGGCATACTATTTCCTCCTGAAATTGTTGTAATTCACTAGGATATTCATTTTAATTTGTATCATTTAGTACCAAAACCGCTATCAATTAACAAAGCCATCGTTGTGGTTTACCTTGCAGCCGTTTTTTGTCATTGACTCTATGTGAAAATAATGAATCATCATGAGATTGGCTCACACGTTCTTGAATTCGACGAGCTGTGTCTTTATTTATCTCCTGCCGGAAACCTCTGATACAAAGTCGATACGCCAACATCATAGATAATCGCAACTTTCTGGCGCGGAACTCCTGATGCAATTAATCGTCCGGCTTGTGCCCATTGTTCTGGTGTAAGTTTGGGACGACGTCCACCAATTCGTCCCTGTACGCGAGCAGCTTCCAGTCCAGCTTTTGTTCGTTCAACAATCAGTTCTCGTTCCATTTCAGCCAGGGCCCCCATCACATGAAAGAAAAAACGCCCCATTGGGGTACTGGTATCAATTGAATCCGTCAGACTACGAAAGTTGATGCCTCGTTCGCGCAACTCCTCCACCAGCACGACAAGATGCCGCATACTGCGCCTCAGTCGGCCCAGTTTCCAGACCACCAGAGTGTCACCTGCCGATAATGTCCTGAAAATTTTTTAGCCCGGGTCTTTCGGGCGTTGTAATGCTGATTTTATATTCAAAATCAGCACGAACTCTTCTTAGGCCAGCAAGTTCTTGTATATGACGTGACTATGGCTACAACAGGAACGATTATTCCATAACAGGGGTTGCAGGCCACTCAATATCCGGTGCAGTTGATGTATCAACACGGTTCAGCAACACCCGATACTTTTTCCATGCGGCCAGTAACGCTTTCTCTTCCTCCGTTGCGATTTCCAGCTCAACAACAGTCTGAACGTACCGGGAACAGCCTCCTTCAGAGCTTGAAGGATATCAATGTTCGCTTCCTGTTAACTGCCGGACAAGTGCAACCAGTTCGCTTACCTGATTTTCCAGAGTGCTGATCCGGGTGTCTGCTGTTGCCAGATTTTCACGTAGCGTTGTGTTTTCCTCTTCCAGCGCGGTAACGCGATCATCTGTTTCACGGGCGACCTGAACAAGTAAACCCGTCACCGCAGCATAGTCAACGCTAAGGCATTTCATCTCTTCGCGTAACACTTCGCCGTCAGTTGTTGGCCCCTGTAGCTCTTTACCGTAACGAGTGGTAAACACTATCGCTTCAGGCAGTGCATCCATTACTTCTTGTGCAATAATGCCAGCATAAGGCAGGCGTTCGCCCTTAAACGTGTAGGTGTACCCATTCATTTTACGGATTGATTCGGTAGCGTCACCTATAACCTTAATGTTGTCTTTAAGGCTTTGATCAGATATTTGGGTTAGCGTCTTACACGAAATATTACCGTTAACTTCAAATATTTTGCTACCCGATGATGTTTCTTGTGCGTAAAACATGTAACCGTTGCTGTTACCAACCTCAAAAATGCTTTCCCTTCCGCTTTTACCCCACACCGTAACACTCCACGACTGCGCCGAAGTGTTTGAGTTTTTTATAATAAGACGGGGGCCATCCTCACGTGGTTTGAGGATAAAGTCAACGTTTGAGCTAACTCCTTCTTCTGTGAGGGTTAGCTTCTTGTTTGTAATACCTGTTTGCAGACTAATAGCGCCACTATCGCCACTTATCTGCACTTGTGAATTGGTTCTGTGGTTTTTCAGGCACAACATTTTCCCTGTGCTTGCTGACGTACCAACAGACCACGATAAATTAGTTCCGGTGCTATCAACACCGCGCACGGTACAATCCATACTGTCATAATCGTTCGCACTACCCAGCACATCAACGCGCCCGCCGCCGGATTTTACCGGGTCGGTTGTGGTTAATGACTTAACTGTTACATCCTGATTCCATCCTGAAACAACTACCTCACGCCATGCTGTCCAATTACCATTAGTAACAAAACGAACATGCACGCGTCCTTTGTCGCCGCTAATCAGCGTTTGCATGTTTATATAATCTGAATCACTAACCTTACGAATTGACTCTACACGAAGCAAAAAGTTGCCGCCTACGCCGTCAGGCTTATTGGTAATATTTGCACCACCTCCGGCAGTTCTGCATTGATAGTATTTAACTGATCCTTTATCTGTGCCTTTTATGGTCAGATTATTAAGATCAACAGTCACTGCAGAAATGCTTTCAGGTTCAATTGCTCCAGATATACCTGCGTTGAATGTAGCAAGGTCAGAAAAGGTTGTTTTACCGCCTACCGTTAACCAGCTATCTAGTTTTGCTTGTGTAATTACTCTACTGTTTTTTGTGTGGTCAGAATAACTACCAAAATACAAATCACCGTCACCGTATATGCCGAGATATTTTTGGTCAACGCCATCAACCTTAAATCCAATGGATAAATTTTTAATTGTGTTATTGCGCGTTAAAACCAAAGGCGTATGCTGTGATCCTTTGATATTTACCGTGGTATCATCGGAGCTAGTGCTTGTGTTTGCAAATTCTGCGGTTACGCTTTTGACTTTTTTAGCCGCTGTGAGATTCTGAACCTCAACCACCCCGTCGTGGCGAACAATAAGATCACCGTTTGTTTCACCTTTTGCGTTTTTAGCCCTAATGCGAACTTCGCCAAGCGAATCAGTGTTAGGACCAGCATAGATTATGCCGCGCTCTTGGTTAGTGCCAGTATAAAACCGCACAGCGGCAGCACCTGCTCCATCTTTTGCCCTAAGGAATAGTGACGGAGTATCTTTATAGACCGCCAGGTCGCCAGACATAATATCGCCGGATTTTTTCACCTGCGCATCATTAGTTACGTTGCCAAGTCCAACATCCGATTTCGACGGCTTGTTTGCCGAGCCGTATAGCTGATTAACTTTAAAAGTCCCGCCGTCAAGACCTCTATCATTTCCAGCGTATACCTTAACATTCCCGCTTGAGTAGTCGATATTGATCGCTGACCACGTATCGCCGCACCGCGAGAATATACCAGAACCGTGGCTATAAATGGTCGCCGT
This sequence comes from Escherichia sp. XD33, assembly GCF_019375075.1. Lineage (NCBI taxonomy): Bacteria > Pseudomonadati > Pseudomonadota > Gammaproteobacteria > Enterobacterales > Enterobacteriaceae > Escherichia > Escherichia sp. XD33. Next base: position 225 of record NZ_JAENDM010000051.1, on the reverse strand, counting down.
GCTTCCGGTCGGCTTATCACCGCGCCAGAAATGACCACCTTTGTCACGCAGAGCTTTTAAGATCTCTACATCGCTCATCTTGCCGGTTGTTGATATCCCGCTACCTCCAAGACCGAAAGCGCCTGTAAGCATAGCATTAGAAAGACCCAAATCTGCTTTAGTCGGCTTGTTTAACTGGTCGTAAATCCTTACAACGGGGCTTTCAACATATCCAGAAGGCGCGGC
>NZ_JAENDM010000050.1:0-30091 GCF_019375075.1 Escherichia sp. XD33 | reverse complement strand
TATAACGAATGGCATCCGCATAGTGCACTGGGTTATCGCTCGCCACGGGAATATCTGCGGCAGCAGGCCAGTAATGGGTTAAGTGATAACAGGTGTCTGGAAATATAGGGGCAAATCCACTGGGACGCCAGCAGTAATGTGAATTATTCATTATCACTTAGCCGCGATTTTGATATCGGGCCATTAAAAAACGTCTCCACTTCTCTAACATTTAGCCGAATAAACTGGGAAGAAGACAACCAGGATCAACTGTACCTAAATATTTCGATTCCCTGGGGAACTAGTAGAACATTGAGCTATGGTATGCAACGAAATCAGGATAATGAGATTTCGCATACTGCTTCGTGGTATGACTCTTCCGATCGAAATAATTCCTGGAGCGTTTCTGCTTCAGGCGACAATGATGAATTCAAAGATATGAAAGCGTCACTACGCGCCAGTTATCAGCATAATACCGAGAACGGTCGACTCTACCTCTCCGGTACATCACAGCGAGACAGTTATTATTCTCTGAATGCCAGTTGGAATGGTTCATTCACTGCGACTCGCCACGGTGCCGCTTTCCACGACTATAGCGGTAGTGCTGACTCGCGTTTTATGATCGACGCAGACGGCACTGAAGATATTCCGTTGAACAATAAACGCGCGGTAACTAATCGGTATGGCATCGGAGTTATTCCATCAGTCAGCAGTTACATAACAACATCATTAAGTGTTGATACCCGAAATCTGCCAGAAAATGTGGATATCGAAAACTCGGTTATCACCACCACCTTAACCGAGGGTGCTATTGGCTACGCCAAACTTGATACCCGCAAGGGCTACCAAATCATAGGGGTTATTCGCCTGGCAGATGGTAGTCATCCACCACTGGGGATTAGCGTAAAAGATGAAACCAGCCACAAAGAATTAGGACTGGTTGCTGATGGCGGCTTTGTATACCTCAACGGCATTCAGGATGATAACAAACTTGCTTTACGCTGGGGTGACAAATCTTGTTTTATTCAACCACCCAATAGCAGCAACTTAACCACCGGAACGGCTATTTTACCGTGTATTAGCCAAAATTAATTCAGGATGAAACTAATGCGCTACTTAAATACAAAGAATATCATTGCAGCAGGAGTATTACTCTCCTGTATGAGCAGCATTGCCTGGGGTGCCATCATCCCGGATCGTACCCGTATCATAATGAATGAGTCAGATAAAGGCGAAGCATTAAAACTTACTAATCAAAGTAAAAACCTGCCCTATCTGGCCCAAACATGGATAGAAGATACGAAAGGCAATAAATCGCGTGACTTTATTGTCACTGTTCCTCCAATGGTGCGTTTAAATCCCAGTGAGCAAATTCAAATAAGAATGATAACTCAGGAAAAAATTGCTCAACTTCCTAAAGACAGAGAAACGCTCTTCTATTTTAACGTGCGAGAAATACCGCCCAAAACAGATAAAAAAAATGTGATGCAAGTCACTATGCAGCACGCATTGAAACTATTCTGGCGGCCAAAAGCCATTGAATTAGAAGACGATGGGGTAATGACTTACGAAAAAGTTGAAATCATTCGTAGAAATGACGGTTCGATCCGCTTTAACAATAAGATGCCTTATCACGTTACGCTGGGTTATATCGGAACAAATGGGGTAACGATGTTACCACAAACGCAAAGCTTAATGGTAACCCCTTTTAGCTATGCAAATACGCAGTTTAAAAATGTTCCGTCAACTTTTCAGGTGGGTTATATCAATGACTTTGGTGGATTAAGTTTTTATGAAATAAACTGCCCTGTAGTAAATAACATTTGTAATATTTCTGTAGCCAACCGAGATCAATAATATGCGCTACTTGTTAATTGTTATTACTTTTTTTATGGGTTTTAGTTCATTACCTGCATGGGCAATGGACTGCTATGCTGAACATGAAGGTGGAAATACCGTTGTCATTGGTTACGTACCAAGAATCTCTATCCCCAGCGATGGTAAAAAAGGTGATAAAATCTGGCAAAGCAGTGAATATTTTATGAATGTTTTCTGTAATAATGCACTACCAGGCCCATCTCCAGGAGAAGAATACCCATCTGCATGGGCAAATATAATGATGTTGTTAGCATCAGGTCAAGACTTTTATAATCAAAACTCTTATACTTTCGGTGTAACTTATAATGGGGTTGATTATGATTCTACATCTCCACTACCTATTGCAGCACCTGTATGTATTGATATAAAAGGAGCCGGAACCTTCGGGAATGGCTACAAAAAGCCCGCAGTCTGTAGTGGCGGTCCTGAACCGCAATTATCAGTAACTTTTCCAGTACGAGTGCAGCTATATATTAAGCTAGCTAAAAATGCCAATAAAGTAAATAAAAAACTTGTATTACCTGACGAATATATAGCACTTGAATTTAAAGGTATGAGCGGAGCAGGTGCTATAGAAGTAGATAAAAATCTGACCTTCAGGATTCGCGGATTAAATAACATTCATGTCCTTGACTGCTTTGTTAATGTTGATCTGGAACCAGCTGATGGCGTTGTCGACTTTGGTAAAATAAATTCCCGAACAATTAAAAATACCAGCGTGAGTGAGACGTTTAGCGTAGTCATGACCAAAGATCCGGGTGCGGCCTGTACTGAGCAGTTTAATATTTTAGGGAGTTTTTTCACTACGGATATTTTGAGTGATTATAGCCATCTGGATATAGGTAATGGTCTGCTATTGAAGATATTTCATAACGATGGAACAGCAACGGAATTTAACCGCTTCTCACAATTTGCTTCTTTTTCATCGTCTAGTGCGCCTTCGGTCACCGCACCATTCAGGGCAGAACTGAGTGCGAACCCGGCAGAAACGGTTGTTGAGGGACCGTTTAGTAAAGACGTAATCCTGAAAATCACCTATAACTAGTATCTAATACAAACACTAAAACGGGCCATCAGGCCCGTTATATCAGTGCTCTAACTCCAGCTCTCTTGCCTGCATCATCTGTTGACAATACCAGGCATAACGTGCGCAAAACCAGGTTCTATGTTCTTCATCCATGTTACCAGTAACGGCCAGAATATCGACCGGGCGACCTTCTGCGTGCATTCTGGCAAAACTACGCGCCAGGAAATCGAAATTATTTAAAGAATTAAGACTATGATCCATAAGCACATCCTCCGGTTATCGCATACCTTTTAAGGCCATATGCTTTTTCTGATTTCAGTATTCCCCAATCAGTGTAGTGCCTTTAAACATAACGTGCGTAAATATATTGTCCCCGATCACACTTTTTAGTGAAAAATAAAAAACCATATTAAAAGACTTTCTCTTCCAGAACTTCTCTAACCTGTGTTATTATTAACACAGATAAATGTAAGCAAGGAAACTATTACAAAGTAAATATTGCGTCACTAAATGGACATTGGAGTGATATATGATTTTATTCGCCGACTATAACACCCCTTATCTTTTCGCTATTTCCTTTGTACTGTTGATCGGCCTGTTAGAAATTTTTGCGCTTATCTGCGGTCACATGCTCTCCGGTGCTCTTGATGCACATCTTGACCATTATGATTCTATAACCACAGGTCATATTAGCCAGGCACTTCATTATCTCAATATTGGAAGATTGCCAGCTCTCGTCGTTCTCTGCTTACTGGCTGGTTTTTTTGGTCTTATTGGCATCCTGTTGCAGCATGCCTGCATCATGGTCTGGCAATCACCACTGTCGAACCTGTTCGTGGTTCCTGTCAGTTTACTGTTTACGATTATTGCGGTGCATTATACCGGTAAAATAGTTGCGCCCTGGATTCCACGCGACCATAGTTCAGCTATTACAGAAGAAGAATATATTGGTAGCATGGCGTTAATTACCGGTCATCAAGCCACTTCAGGTAATCCCTGCGAAGGAAAACTCACCGATCAATTTGGCCAAATACATTATTTACTACTGGAGCCTGAAGAAGGAAAAATTTTCACTAAAGGAGACAAAGTGTTAATTATTTGCCGACTTTCTGCAACGCGATATTTGGCGGAAAATAATCCCTGGCCCCAAATATTGTAATTTATTAATCAAAAGGAAATTTAATAATGGATGATATTGTTAATTCTGTGCCCTCCTGGATGTTTACCGCAATTATTGCCGTATGCATTCTGTTTATTATTGGAATTATTTTCGCCAGGCTCTATCGTCGCGCTTCGGCAGAGCAAGCTTTTGTTCGTACTGGTTTAGGTGGGCAAAAAGTGGTAATGAGCGGTGGCGCAATCGTGATGCCGATCTTTCATGAAATAATCCCCATCAATATGAATACTCTGAAGCTGGAAGTCAGCCGCTCAACCATTGATAGCCTGATTACGAAAGATCGTATGCGCGTCGATGTAGTAGTCGCTTTCTTTGTGCGGGTAAAACCTTCAGTAGAAGGGATTGCCACCGCTGCCCAGACGCTGGGGCAACGCACCCTGTCGCCTGAAGACTTACGTATGTTGGTTGAAGATAAATTTGTCGATGCCCTCCGTGCAACAGCTGCGCAAATGACCATGCATGAGTTACAGGATACCCGCGAGAACTTTGTGCAGGGGGTGCAAAATACAGTGGCAGAAGACCTGTCGAAAAACGGTCTGGAACTGGAGAGCGTTTCACTTACCAACTTTAACCAGACCTCGAAAGAACATTTCAATCCGAACAATGCCTTTGACGCCGAAGGTTTAACCAAACTGACTCAGGAAACAGAGCGCCGTCGCCGCGAACGTAACGAAGTTGAACAGGATGTAGAAGTTGCGGTGCGTGAAAAAAATCGCGATGCGCTATCGCGCAAGCTGGAGATTGAACAGCAAGAAGCGTTTATGACGCTTGAGCAGGAGCAGCAGGTTAAAACCCGTACTGCCGAACAGAATGCACGTATTGCGGCTTTTGAAGCTGAACGTCGTCGTGAAGCAGAGCAGACACGAATTCTGGCTGAACGACAGATTCAGGAAACAGAAATCGACCGCGAACAGGCCGTCCGCTCAAGAAAGGTTGAAGCTGAACGTGAAGTTCGCATTAAAGAGATCGAACAGCAGCAGGTCACCGAAATCGCTAACCAGACGAAATCGATCGCTATTGCCGCCAAATCGGAACAACAGTCCCAGGCAGAAGCGCGTGCTAATCTCGCACTTGCAGAAGCGGTAAGCGCCCAACAAAACGTAGAAACCACTCGCCAGACTGCCGAAGCCGATCGTGCTAAACAAGTTGCCCTAATCGCTGCCGCGCAGGATGCAGAAACCAAAGCGGTTGAACTGACCGTGCGGGCGAAAGCAGAAAAAGAAGCCGCAGAGATGCAGGCGGCGGCTATCGTTGAGTTAGCCGAAGCTACACGTAAAAAGGGTCTGGCGGAAGCAGAAGCACAACGTGCGCTGAACGATGCTATCAACGTACTTTCTGATGAACAAACCAGCCTTAAATTCAAACTGGCCTTGTTGCAGGCGCTGCCTGCGGTAATAGAGAAATCCGTTGAGCCGATGAAGTCAATCGACGGTATCAAGATTATTCAGGTCGATGGTCTGAATCGTGGCGGCGCTGCGGGTGATGCAAACACGGGTAATGTGGGGGGCGGAAACCTGGCGGAACAAGCATTATCAGCCGCTCTCTCTTACCGCACACAGGCACCGCTGATTGACTCCTTGCTCAATGAAATTGGCGTTTCAGGCGGCTCACTGGCGGCATTGACTTCACCCTTAACCTCAACAACTCCCGTCGAAGAAAAAGCAGAGTAAACCCTCTTCCAGGAATAATCCCTGGCCCAAAAAGCCGGGGATTTTTTATATCTGCGTTCCGCTAAAAAGTGCAAATGATCAGGTTGTTGCAGCATTTTGCGTGACGGCTCGGGGAAGGCAAAACTGCATCAGAGAAAGCATTGCGTGGGGTCTGGCGCTCATCAACAATCGGGGAGTCAGCAGGGGGCTGAAACGGGAAAGCCCCTCCCGAAGAAGGGGGCCTTACAGAAGGAAAGGGTTATGATGAAGCTCGTCATCATACTGATTGTGTTGTTACTCGTAAGTTTCGCAGCTTATTAACAGCCAATCAGAGGGGGGAGAAATCCTCCCTCACCCTTGTTCCTTTACTTTAGGTTGAAAAAAAATCAGCGTCAAGAAGGTTTCATTAACACATATCCCTGGCCCAAAAAGCCGGGGATTTTTTATATCTGCGTTCCGCTAAAAGGTGCAAATGCTCAGGACGTTGCAGCGTTTTGCGTGACCGCTCGGGGAAGGCAAAATTGCCTCTGGGAAAGCATTGCGCGGGGTCCGGCGCTCATCAACAATCGGGGGGCAGCAAGGGGCTGAAACGGGAAAGCCCCTCCCGAAGAAGGGGCCTTGTATAAGGAAAGGGTTATGATGAAGTTCGTCATCATACTGGTTGTGTTGTTACTGTTAAGTTTCCCGACTTACTAACAACTCATCAGAGGGGGGAGAAATCCTCCCTTACCCTTGTTCCTTTACTCTAGGTTGAAAAAACAACAGCGTCAATAGGCCTGCCATGTACGAAGCGAGATCTGTGAACCGCTTTCCGGTTAGCCTTTTTTATCCTGTTGGATCTTCTTGATGATGTTGGTCGTCGAGCAACCGTCTTCAAAGTTGAGCACCAACACTTCGCCACCGTTGGCCCAGACTTCTTTACTCCCGGCAATCTCTTCTGGTTTATAGTCGCCGCCTTTCACCAGCAGATCTGGCAAGATCCCGGCGATCAAGCGCTGCGGCGTGTCCTCTTCAAACGACACCACCCAGTCGACCGCTTCCAGTGCGCCCAGCACAATCATACGCTGTTCGAGCGGGTTAACGGGGCGGGAATCCCCTTTCAGCCGTTTGGTGGAGGCATCGCTGTTCACAGCGACAATCAAACGGTCACCCAGTTTACGGGCATTTGCCAGATAAGAGACGTGCCCGGCGTGCAGGATGTCAAAGACACCGTTGGTCATCACCACTTTTTCACCACGTTTACGCGCTGCCGCTACGGCCAGCTTCAGTTCCTCTTCGGTCATCACGCCAAAGCCTGTATCTGCACGTCCACGTACAGCATTTTCCAGCTCGATCGGCGAAACCGTGGAGGTTCCCAGTTTGCCGACCACCACGCCAGCCGCCGCATTGGCAAAGAAGCAGGCTTCTTCCAGCGAATTACCCGCTGCCAGCGTTGCCGCCAGGACGCCAATCACCGTGTCGCCCGCACCGGTAACGTCATACACTTCCTGCGCTTGGGTTGGCATATGCAGCGGCGCTTTACCCGGTTGCAGCAGCGACATACCCTGTTCGGAACGGGTCACTAACAGAGCCGAGAGTTCGTAATCGGCAATCAGTTTCATGCCGCGCTCAACAATCTCTTCTTCGGTCTTACATTTACCGACAACAGCTTCAAATTCCGAGAGATTCGGCGTTAACAGCGTAGCGCCGCGGTAGCGCTCAAAATCGGTACCTTTTGGATCAATCAGCACCGGAACACCCGCTTTACGCGCCAGTTGGATCATCTGCTGTACGCTTGCCAGCGCACCTTTGGCGTAGTCAGAAAGCACCAGCGCGCCAATCGAACTCAGCGCCTGATTAATCCGCTCGTGCAGCGGCTGCGGATCAACACCTTCGAAACCTTCTTCAAAATCCAGACGGATCAGCTGTTGGTTGCGGGAAAGTACCCGTAATTTGGTAATGGTCGGATGCGTCGGTACAGAAACGAAGTCGCATTTGACGTTGACGTCGGCCAGAGATTTACTCAGCGCGCGCGCTGCATCGTCAATGCCCGTCAACCCGACCAGGCGTGCATTAGCACCGAGAGAAGCGATATTCATCGCCACGTTAGCCGCGCCGCCCGGACGTTCTTCGATGGTATTCACTTTAACCACGGGCACCGGCGCTTCCGGCGAGATACGACTGGTGGGGCCGTACCAGTAACGATCCAGCATCACATCACCAACCACCATCACTCCTGCACGTTCAAACTCTGGCAGCGTTACTTTCATTCCTGTCTCCTGAGAGATTCAAAATTTGCGCGCGATAATACCATACTTCATTCTTCCACCAGCCACTTCTGCCAGCTTGCCCGCACCAGTTCACGCTCTGCGGTGAAGCAATCCTCCGACACATGGCCCGGCAATTCCTGTAATGCCAGATGATGAAGTTCATCGCGAAGCGTAGTGTAAGCACGGGTCAGCGCCATCGCTTCCTGCTCTTCCATAATGTCGTTTTGCGCCAGTAGTTCCAGAATACGCACGTTGTCTGACCAGCGCGTTAACTTCGGTTTTTCATGAGCGTAGCGCAACACCAGATATTGGGTAATAAATTCGATATCGGTAATTCCCCCTTCATCAGCTTTGATATCAAAGCGATCGCGATGTTTATTGCCGAGATGAGCGCGCATTTTCTCGCGCATTTCCCGCACTTCCGTTTGCAGAGTTTTACCTTCACGCGGCAGCGTCATAATCTCGCGACGCACTGCGTCAAAGTGCGCGGTGAGCTGCGGATCGCCGTACACTACACGCGCACGCACCAGCGCCTGATGTTCCCACGTCCAGGCCTCGTTTTTCTGATAATCGGCAAATGCTTCTGCGGATGTCACCAGCATTCCCGCCGCCCCGGACGGACGCAGTCGAGCATCCACTTCATACAAAATGCCGGAAGAGGTACGCGTACTGAACAGATGCATAATGCGTTGCGCCAGACGCAGATAAAACTGCCGCCCGTCGATTTCCCGCTCACCGTCAGTCATCGCATCCATTGGGCAATCATGGAGGAAGATAAGGTCAAGATCGGAACTGTAGCCTAACTCCCAGCCGCCCAGCTTGCCGTAGCCGACCACCGCAAAACCACGCCCTTCGCGTTCGTTCAGGTGATTCGGCTTACCGTAGCGGGCAACCATTTGAACCCACGCCTGCTGAACGACGGCATCTATCATGGCTTCCGCCAGCCAGGTTAAGTGATCGCTCACTTTCATCACCGGTAGCGTACCGGCGATATCCGCTGCGGCGATGCGTAACAGCTGCGCCTGTTTGAACTGACGCAGCGCCTCAAGCTGTTGCTCTTCGTCATCTTCCGGCACGCGCAGCAAATACTGGCGCAACTCATCGCGGTAGGCATCGGTCGCCGTCGGCTGGTAAAGGGTGTTTGGATCGAGCAATTCATCCAGCAATAATGGATAACGCGCCAGCTGGCTGGCAATCATCGGCGACGCGGCACACAGAGAAATCAAATGTTTAAGCGCCGCGGGGAATTCACTGAGCAATTCTAAATAGGTGGTGCGGGTAACAATCCCCACCAGCAAGGCGGTAATGCGCGACAGCGTAACGGCAGCGTCTTCACGCGCACAGACATCACTTAGCAGATGCGGCATCAGATGGTCGAGCACCTGACGTCCTCGCGGCCCGATGGTGCGCTTATCCAGCTCTTTGCGGAAATCGGCAATCAGCGTTAGCACCTGTTTGCGATCATCCTCGCTAAGATGCGCCAGCACTGGCGTAGTGTCATCTTCCTGCAACGCATCCTGCCACAGCTCACGCCACTGTTCCGACAGCGACTCTTCCTGAGTTTCACTTTCATCGTCGCCAATCAATTCATTAAACACCCGGCGCACATTGGTCATATGTGCGGTCAGCGCCCCGGTCAGTTGCGGCCAGTCAGCAAAGTCCATCGCCCACGCCAGCCGCGCACGATTAAGCTCATCAGAAGGAAGCGTCTGGGTTTGTTCGTCGTTAATGCTTTGCAGCAGGTTTTCCAGACGCCGCAGGAACAGATACGCCACTCGCAATTGTTCAGCATCGTTTTCAGAAAGCAGATGCAGCTCGGCAATGGCGCTGAGCGTTGGCAGTAAAGAGCGCGATTGCAGCGACGGTTCGCGTCCGCCGCGAATGAGCTGGAACACCTGAACGATAAATTCAATTTCGCGAATGCCACCCGCGCCAAGTTTGATGTTGTCGGTCAAACCGCGCCGACGCACTTCACGGGCAATCATTCCTTTCATGTTGCGCAGCGACTGAATCACGCTGAAATCGATGTAACGACGGAAAACAAACGGGCGCAGCATCGCACGCAACTCGTTAGCATAGACACCATCGCTATCGCCCATAATCCGCGCCTTGACCATCGCGTAACGCTCCCAGTCGCGCCCCTGCTCCTGGTAATAATCCTCCAACGCGGCAAAGCTCAGCACCAGCGGGCCACTTTCGCCAAACGGACGCAGTCGCATATCCACGCGATAGACGAAGCCATCCTGCGTTGGTTGATCCAGCACTTTAATCAGCCGCTGCCCCATGCGGGTAAAAAACTGCGCGTTATCCAGTTCCCGGCGTCCACCCTGCGTACAACCATGTTCCGGCCAGGCAAAAATCAGATCGATATCTGAGGAGAAATTCAGTTCCCCACCGCCCAGCTTACCCATGCCTAAAATCAGCAGCGGTTGCGCTTCGCCCTGCGCATTGCACGGCGTTCCCCACTCGCGGCAGCAGGCGTCATACAACCAGTCACGCGCCGCAACAATCAGCGTCTCCGCCAGATAGCTGAGCTGCTGCAATATGCTCTCTTCAGTAACCAGTGCCAGCGTTTGCGCCCAGGCGATGCGCACCATAATGCGCCGCCGGAATAGCCGCAGCTCGCGCATTAACCCGGCTTCGTCACTCACATTACAGAGCGCCTCCTGCAACCATGCCGCGTAATGCTGCCATTCGTCGGCCTGCGGCGGTTGGCTTTCCAGTTCCGTCAGCCACTCTGGATGCGCACTTATGCTGTCCTGCACAAAATCACTGAAAGTAAGTACTGACTTCGCCTGTGCACTAAGTGATTCCTCGGCTAAAGGCTCTGGCAGCCGCTCAACAACGGTCTGCCAGTACTGCTGTAACGGTGAAGAGAGCGGCTTCATAAGCGATTTTATCCTTGCCTGATTAACGTTTTCCGCTGTGCAACCAGAACGGTTCCTGATTGTTTGCCTCATTACGGAAATGTTCAATTTCAATGCGTTGCCCGGTCGCAATAGCGTGACGCAGCCCCTGCCAGTTCTCCAGCCAGGCTTGCGCGACGACAGGATCATAGTAACCCGCCAGCAACAGTATTGAGTCAATATCACGCGTCAGGCGTGGCAACTGGTCACGGTAGCGATCGCCTAACGGCTGGCAGAAAACGCTTTTCAGTTCAGCGGCATGGCGGGAAAGATGGATATCGGCAAAGCGTTTGAAGGAATCGCTCATTTTACTCTGCGCTTTGGCATCTAAAAACGGCTGCCAGGCTTTGCTTACCAGCCATTCGGTCAACGCCAGCTTCGCCATTGCCGTTTCGGTAGAGTAGACCGCCGTCACGGCAGAAACCGCAGAAGCAATGGTCGCTTCGCATTGGGTCAGCAAATCACGTAAGTGAGTACTCGCTTTACGCGGCACGATACCGCCGAACAGCATCAGCGTATGACGGACCAGGCTAATGGCTGCCAGCACCTGTTCTTTCGCCGCATCGTTGCCGCGTACCCACAGTTCTTCATGATACTGCCATTGCGCTAACGCCAGCTCGAGCGCCGCTTCCAGCCCCTGTTCCACATCGGCTTTTGCCGCAACATGCAAAATGGTGGTCGGTTTGATTTCACGCGCCGGATTGCCCTGCGCCAGATGATAGCCACGCGCCGCTTTGCTCAGGCTGCCCTGGCGTAATCCGGTTTGCGATACCAGTTGGTTCGCCAGTTTCAGCACCGCGCGCGTGTCGCCGCTAAGCAGCTCCAGTTCCAGCTCACAGATAGGTTCAGCAAATTCCCCCGCTTTCACCTCACCCTGATCGAGAGCGATTTCAATTCGGCTTCCATCGACCGCCACCAGCCATTTTTCGCGATAAAAATCGGTGCTGAACAGCGGTTGTACGCGGGAAGCGAGATCGGCAGGCAATTCGCCGTTCGGCCAGACTTCCGTCGGTAACTGCGCCAGGTCGAGCGTCGGTTCGCTCAACGCCACGTTATATTCCGGGCGCTGGTGTAAGCCGCCTGTCACTCTTCCTGCAACTTTCATGGTCATCTCATAGCGACCGTTTTCGCCACGAATACGTAAGCCCATATCGTGCCCACGCAGCCAGTTATCCGGCGTTTCGTAGTAAATATTCAGCAACTGCACGGGGTCATGGTGCTCGCCGCCCAGCGTATTGAGATGGTCACGCAACGCCTCAACGGCACTGTGATTAACAATAAACTTTAATTCGATTTCCTGAGCCATGGCCTTTACTTATCGGTTATGTCACATAAGTGACGATGAACGGCGAACTTAATCCGATCTTTTTTGTCAGTAGATAGTATTTTGCGCCAAATTGCCATGCAACGGGCAATTTGACGGGCGTAAAAGTTTGAAGCAGTGGCAAGACCTGACACAGAGGATTCCGATTGATGTCGAATGCTTTGCGTAGCGACACTGATGCCACTACTATCGTTCCACTTTCCATGACAATAACGACAGCCTGATGCCAAAATTACGCCTGATCGGATTAACTTTACTCGCACTTAGCGCGACTGCCGTCTCACACGCTGAAGAAACGCGCTATGTTTCCGACGAACTGAATACCTGGGTCCGCAGCGGTCCGGGAGATCATTATCGCCTCGTGGGCACGGTTAACGCCGGCGAGGAAGTGACCTTATTACAAACTGATGCCAACACCAATTATGCCCAGGTGAAAGACAGCTCTGGTCGTACCGCCTGGATCCCGTTGAAACAACTTAGCACTGAGCCAAGCCTGCGCTCCCGTGTGCCAGATCTGGAAAATCAGGTCAAAACCCTGACCGATAAACTCAGCAATATCGATAACACCTGGAATCAACGCACCGCAGAAATGCAGCAAAAAGTGGCGCAGAGCGACAGCGTGATCAACGGGTTAAAAGAAGAAAATCAGAAACTGAAAAACGAGCTGATTGTCGCGCAGAAAAAGGTCGATGCCGCCAGCGTACAGCTGGATGACAAACAGCGCACCATCATCATGCAATGGTTTATGTATGGCGGTGGCGTGCTGGGGCTTGGCTTGCTGCTCGGTCTGGTACTGCCGCACCTGATCCCAAGCCGCAAACGCAAAGATCGCTGGATGAACTAAATCGCCTTCTTCGTTGCACTGTCTTATTATTAGGAATTGTGTATTTGACGAAGGGATGATGGCGTGAAGATTTATCTGGTCGGTGGTGCTGTTCGGGATGCATTGTTAGGGCTACCGGTCAAAGACAGAGATTGGGTAGTGGTCGGCAGTACGCCACAGGAGATGCTCGACGCGGGCTACCAGCAGGTAGGCCGCGATTTTCCTGTGTTTCTGCATCCGCAAACGCATGAAGAGTATGCGCTGGCACGTACCGAACGGAAATCCGGCTCCGGTTACACCGGTTTTACCTGCTATGCCGCACCGGATGTCACGCTGGAAGATGATCTTAAGCGTCGCGATCTGACCATTAATGCGCTGGCCCAGGACGATAACGGCGAGATTATCGACCCGTACAACGGTCTGGGCGATCTGCAAAATCGTCTGTTGCGCCATGTTTCCCCCGCTTTTGGCGAAGATCCGTTACGCGTACTGCGCGTGGCGCGTTTTGCTGCGCGTTATGCCCACCTCGGTTTTCGTATTGCCGATGAAACTCTGGCGTTGATGCGCGAGATGACCCATGCGGGTGAACTGGAACACCTGACGCCTGAACGGGTGTGGAAAGAGACGGAAAGCGCCCTCACCACCCGCAATCCCCAGGTGTTCTTCCAGGTACTGCGCGATTGCGGTGCACTTCGCGTTTTATTCCCGGAAATTGACGCCCTGTTTGGCGTTCCGGCCCCTGCCAGGTGGCATCCGGAAATCGACACGGGTATTCATACCTTAATGACGCTCTCAATGGCGGCGATGCTGAGTCCGCAGGTCGATGTCCGTTTCGCAACTTTATGCCACGATCTCGGTAAAGGACTGACGCCGCCAGAACTCTGGCCGCGTCATCATGGTCATGGCCCGGCGGGTGTTAAGTTAGTGGAACAACTATGCCAGCGTCTGCGCGTGCCAAATGAAATTCGCGATTTAGCCAGACTGGTGGCTGAGTTTCACGATCTCATCCACACCTTCCCAATGCTGAACCCAAAAACCATCGTCAAATTATTTGATTCCATCGATGCCTGGCGTAAACCGCAGCGTGTCGAGCAACTGGCGCTGACCAGCGAGGCTGACGTGCGCGGCAGAACCGGTTTTGAATCAGCGGACTACCCGCAAGGCCGTTGGTTGCGCGAAGCCTGGGAAGTGGCGCAGTCAGTGCCGACAAAAGCCGTCGTTGAAGCGGGATTTAAAGGTGTGGAGATTCGCGAGGAGCTGACCCGACGGCGGATTGCGGCGGTAGCCAGCTGGAAGGAACAACGTTGCCCAAAGCCTGAATGAGTATTGGGCATTTTGCCGGATGCGGCGTAAACGCCTTATCCGGCTACATGTCAACGACAGTTGTAGGCCTGATAAGACGCGCAAGCGTCGCATCAGGCGTTGATTGCCGGATGCGGCGTGAACGCCTTATTCGGCCTACGCAATCGTTGACAACGCCAAGCATCCGACACTATTCCTCAATTAAAAGAACACGACATACACCGCAGCCGCCACAATAAAGCGATAAATGGCGAACGGGATAAACGAAATGCGCTTAATCAATTGCAGGAAGGTTTTAATCGCTATCAGCGCCACCACAAAAGCGGTGATAAACCCAACGGCAAACATCGGGATATCGCCGCTTGTCAGGAAGCCCCAGCTTTTGTAGAGATCGAGCGCCGTTGCGCCCATCATCATCGGCACCGCCAGCAGGAACGAAAACTCGGAAGCAGCGTAACGGCTCACCCCCATCAGCATCCCACCTGAAATGGTCGCCCCAGAACGGGAGAAACCCGGCCACAGCGCCAGACACTGGAAACAGCCAATCATAAACGCCTGACGATAGGTCATATCATCAAGACCCGGCGCACGCGGCTCTTTCGGCTTCAGGCATTCGGCGGCAATCAGCAACAAACCGCCAACGACCAGCGCATACATCACATTTATCGGGTTAAACAATGACTTAATCGTGTCGTGGAACAATAGCCCCAGTACCACCGCCGGAATCATCCCCAGCAAAATGTGGATCAGCGTTAAACGACCTTTGCTTTC
This sequence comes from Escherichia sp. XD33, assembly GCF_019375075.1. Taxonomy (NCBI): domain Bacteria; kingdom Pseudomonadati; phylum Pseudomonadota; class Gammaproteobacteria; order Enterobacterales; family Enterobacteriaceae; genus Escherichia; species Escherichia sp. XD33. Next base: position 15,006 of record NZ_JAENDM010000050.1, on the reverse strand, counting down.
ACCTTCGTGCTGCAACGGGCGGCCAAAGTGGATGCCAATCAGGCCAAACAGACGCCGCCAGAACATCACTACTACCGCCAGAATTGATCCTAACTGGATCACAACTTCAAAGGTTTTCGCCGTGTCGCCCTCAAACCCCAACAAGTGACCGACAATAATCATATGGCCCGTGCTGGATACCGGCAGAAATTCTGTCAATCCTTCGACCACACCCAATATTGCCGCTATCAGCAGCGAGTGCATATCGCTCATCAATAAACCCCTAAATTATTAAAATGTACCGCTTGTCCGAACTACTGCGTATGACCAGGTTATAACCGTTTGGTTTAACAGCTGTAAAATTAATTATTTTCTTTCAGATTATTGCCACGCTCAATGATTACGCCAACATTCGCCGCCCGCGCCACTGCGCCTGGCTTGCTGAGTTTGATACGCACCCACGGCGAGTTGAAGCGTGCTAACAGCAGCTCCGCCACCTCTTCAGCCACGCGTTCCACCAGCGCAAAACGCGCCCCCTCGACGTGGCTGACCACCGTTTCTGCAATGTCAGCGTAACTGAGGCAATCCGCCACATCATCACTTTTCGCCGCTTTACGGTTATCCCACGCCATTTCGATATCGAACACTAACTTCTGTTCGATGGTCTGTTCCCAGTCGTAAACACCAATAGTGGTGATTACCGAAAGTTGCTCTATAAATACAATATCCATCACGTCCTGCCTGCTTTTTGGCTAACCGGATACCACTTCCGGCGAAATGTGCGTATTATCCACAGATTCATCGTTGAACACGAATTTTCAAAACGGAACAGCTTATGAGTGCAATCGCGCCTGGAATGATCCTCATCGCGTACCTCTGCGGCTCCATTTCCAGTGCCATTCTGGTTTGCCGCTTGTGTGGGCTGCCCGATCCGCGAACCAGCGGCTCCGGCAATCCAGGCGCAACCAATGTGTTACGTATCGGTGGCAAGGGAGCAGCCGTAGCAGTACTGATTTTCGACGTTCTGAAAGGAATGTTGCCCGTCTGGGGCGCGTATGAATTAGGTGTCAGCCCCTTCTGGCTAGGCTTAATTGCCATCGCCGCCTGTCTTGGACACATCTGGCCCGTTTTCTTCGGATTTAAAGGAGGAAAAGGCGTTGCTACCGCTTTTGGTGCCATCGCACCCATTGGCTGGGATCTCACCGGAGTAATGGCGGGAACCTGGTTACTGACCGTGCTATTGAGCGGATACTCGTCGCTGGGAGCGATTGTCAGTGCACTGATTGCTCCGTTTTATGTCTGGTGGTTTAAGCCACAATTCACCTTCCCGGTTTCGATGCTCTCTTGCCTGATCCTGCTGCGTCATCATGACAACATCCAACGTCTGTGGCGTCGTCAGGAGACAAAAATCTGGACGAAATTCAAAAGAAAGCGCGAAAAGGATCCCGAGTGATTTCTGGTGGATCTACATGACCTGATAGCCTTCATCGGGCTTGCCCAGCCGTTGCTGGCACCATGCCGCCAGAAATTCCACGCAGACACGTAATTTCATGCTGCGATAGAGCGGCTCCCGGTAAACAGCCCAGATATTGGCGCTTTGTGCATACTCTGGCAATACTTGCACCAGTTTGCCACTCTCCAGAAACGGCAACACATCCCACTCGGAACGCAGCATAATCCCTTTGCCCTCCAGCGCCCATTGCAGCACAATCTCGCCGCTATTGGAGGAAAGATGCCCGCTTACCTTCACCGATTTTTTCTCCTGACCGTTCCCCAACTCCCATATTCCATGGGTCATATCGCGCTCTTTGGTCACCAGACAGTCATGACGACTTAATTCCTGTAGGGATTGTGGCTGCGGATATTTTTGCAGATACTCAGGTGCTGCGCATAATATTCTTTTATTTTTTGTCAAAAGATGCGCAATATAATAATCAGGAATTTCGTCATTAATACGAATATCCAGATCAATATTATCCTGCACTAAATCAATTTGCCGATCGAACAATTCAAAATGCACCTGTAACTCAGGATAATTGCGCATCAGTTCGGTAATAGCTGGCGCAATATGGCTGCGCCCAAAACCAAAACTGCAACCAATACGAATCATCCCCTCCGGGCGCGTTTTGATTTGCGTGACGTCATCGACCAGTCGCTGATATTGGGTGAGGATTTCCAACGCATGTTCGTAACAACGTTGGCCACTTTCAGTCAGCGCCACGCCGCGAGCGGAGCGGTTCAGCAGCGTTGTTGCCAGCGTATTTTCAAGGATTTGGATCCGCTTGGTGACAAATGCAGGCGTCTGCCCAAGCGTCGCCGCTGCGGCGCTAAAACTCCCGCTGTGAACGATTTCTACCAGTACCTGCAAGTCTTTGGCTAAAGGCCAGCTATTCAGCATCGTTAATTATCCGCAGTTGTGATAAGCGCAGTGTATTTCGCAAAACATTGCCATTCCCTGCTCTGGCGCAATATTCATTCTTATTTTCGCGTTGATTCACGAACTGTTAATTACATATTCACGGTGGCAAAAAATATAAAACCACATTTTTAGTGGTAGTTTGTGGCGGTGAATTTTTCCAGACAAATACAAAAACTGGAGTTGCCATGATGAGCGAAAGTAATAAGCAACAGGCAGTGAATAAGTTGACAGAGATTGTCGCTAACTTTACCGCCATGATTTCTACCCGAATGCCTGATGACGTGGTGGATAAACTAAAACAGCTAAAGGATGCCGAAACGTCGTCGATGGGGAAAATTATCTACCATACGATGTTCGACAACATGCAAAAAGCGATTGACCTGAATCGTCCTGCCTGTCAGGACACCGGGGAGATTATGTTCTTCGTTAAAGTCGGTTCCCGCTTCCCACTGCTTGGCGAGCTGCAAAGCATACTCAAACAAGCCGTGGAAGAGGCAACCGTCAAAGCGCCACTACGTCACAATGCGGTAGAAATTTTTGACGAAGTAAACACCGGCAAAAATACCGGTAGCGGCGTACCGTGGGTCACCTGGGACATCATCCCCGACAATGACGATGCGGAAATCGAAGTTTACATGGCAGGCGGCGGCTGCACGCTACCTGGCCGCTCGAAAGTGTTAATGCCGTCAGAAGGCTACGAAGGCGTGGTGAAATTCGTCTTCGAAAATATCTCCACCCTCGCCGTAAACGCCTGTCCACCGGTACTGGTGGGCGTGGGCATCGCCACCTCGGTGGAAACCGCCGCCGTACTCTCGCGTAAAGCCATTTTGCGCCCGATTGGCAGCCGCCATCCCAATCCAAAAGCGGCAGAACTGGAGCTACGCCTGGAAGAAGGACTCAACCGTCTGGGGATTGGTCCACAAGGGCTGACCGGCAACAGTTCAGTGATGGGCGTACATATCGAATCTGCCGCCCGCCATCCGTCAACCATCGGCGTTGCTGTCTCTACCGGCTGCTGGGCGCATCGTCGCGGCACGCTGCTGGTTCATGCCGATCTCACCTTTGAAAATCTGTCTCACACCCGGAGCGCGTTATGAAAAAGATCCTGACAACCCCGATCAAAGCTGAAGATCTGCAAGATATTCGCGTCGGCGATGTGATCTACCTGACCGGTACGCTGGTGACCTGCCGCGACGTTTGTCACCGCCGTTTGATCGAACTGAAACGTCCGATCCCTTACGATCTCAACGGCAAAGCGATTTTCCACGCTGGCCCCATCGTGCGCAAAAACGGCGACAAATGGGAGATGGTCTCCGTCGGCCCGACAACCAGTATGCGTATGGAAAGTTTTGAACGTGAATTTATTGAGCAGACCGGCGTGAAACTGGTGGTTGGCAAAGGTGGTATGGGGCCGCTGACCGAAGAAGGCTGCCAGAAATTCAAGGCGCTACATGTGATTTTCCCGGCAGGCTGCGCGGTGCTGGCGGCAACCCAGGTGGAAGAGATTGAAGAAGTGCACTGGACAGAGCTCGGAATGCCGGAGTCACTGTGGGTCTGCCGGGTCAAAGAGTTCGGCCCGCTGATTGTCTCTATTGATACCCACGGCAACAACCTGATAGCCGAAAACAAAAAGCTGTTCGCCGAACGCCGCGATCCCATCGTGGAAGAGATCTGCGAGCACGTCCATTACATCAAATAACCCTCCCGGAGAGGCTCACCCCTCTCCTTTTTCGCAGGCATAACACGATGAAACCTTCCACTGAATGGTGGCGATATCTTGCGCCGCTGGCGGTCATCGCCATTATTGCTCTACTTCCGGTTCCCGCAGGGCTGGAGAACCATACCTGGCTCTACTTTGCCGTTTTTACTGGCGTGATCGTTGGACTGATCCTCGAACCCGTGCCGGGTGCCGTGGTGGCGATGGTGGGTATATCCATCATCGCCATACTCTCTCCCTGGCTGCTGTTCAGCCCGGAGCAGCTCGCTCAGCCAGGCTTTAAATTCACTGCAAAATCCCTCTCGTGGGCCGTTTCCGGTTTTTCTAATTCGGTTATCTGGCTGATTTTCGCCGCCTTTATGTTTGGCACAGGCTATGAAAAAACCGGGCTTGGACGCCGCATTGCGCTGATTCTGGTGAAAAAGATGGGACATCGCACGCTGTTTCTCGGCTATGCGGTGATGTTCTCCGAGCTGATCCTCGCACCTGTAACACCGTCCAACTCGGCGCGTGGTGCGGGGATTATCTATCCCATCATCCGTAACCTGCCACCGCTCTATCAATCACAACCAAACGACAGCAGTTCGCGCAGCATTGGCTCGTACATCATGTGGATGGGGATTGTTGCCGACTGCGTGACCAGCGCCATTTTCTTGACGGCGATGGCACCAAACTTGCTGTTAATTGGACTGATGAAAAGCGCATCTCACGCCACGCTGAGTTGGGGCGACTGGTTCCTCGGGATGTTGCCGCTCAGCATTTTACTGGTTCTGCTGGTTCCCTGGCTGGCTTACGTGCTGTACCCGCCGGTACTGAAGTCTGGCGATCAGGTGCCGCGCTGGGCAGAGACGGAACTGCAGGCAATGGGCCCGCTCTGTTCGCGTGAAAAACGGATGCTGGGGCTGATGGTAGGCGCGCTGGTGCTGTGGATTTTCGGCGGTGATTATATCGATGCCGCGATGGTCGGTTACAGCGTGGTGGCACTGATGCTGCTTCTGCGCATTATCAGTTGGGACGACATTGTCAGTAATAAAGCGGCGTGGAACGTTTTCTTCTGGCTGGCCTCGCTTATCACCCTCGCCACCGGACTCAACAACACCGGTTTTATTAGCTGGTTTGGCAAACTGTTAGCAGGCAGCTTAAGCGGTTATTCGCCAACGATGGTGATGGTGGCGTTGATTGTGGTGTTTTATCTACTGCGCTACTTTTTCGCCAGCGCCACGGCGTATACCTCCGCTCTCGCACCGATGATGATTGCCGCTGCGCTGGCGATGCCGGAAATCCCGCTGCCGGTGTTCTGCCTGATGGTTGGTGCGGCAATTGGTCTGGGGAGCATTCTTACACCATACGCCACCGGCCCCAGTCCGATTTACTACGGCAGTGGTTATCTGCCAACGGCGGATTACTGGCGACTGGGGGCGATTTTTGGGCTGATATTCCTCGTATTGCTGGTGATTACCGGCTTACTGTGGATGCCCGTGGTGTTGCTTTAAGTGAGGACGGTGCCGGAAATTGCTCTCCGGCACCCAATAGTTTTACGCAGCCGGTAACTCCGCCAGCGGCCAGCGCGGACGCACGCTAACGCCGAGATCCGCCGTCGCGCCTGCTTTAAACCGCACCATTCCGGCATAGGCGATCATCGCGCCGTTATCAGTACAAAATTCCGGACGCGCGTAGAACACTTCGCCGCGGCGTTTTTTCATCATTTCAGCCAGCTTCGCCCGTAACGTACGGTTAGCACTCACGCCGCCCGCCATGACCAGTCGCTTAAAGCCCGTCTGATCCAGCGCCCGCTTGCACTTAATCATCAGCGTATCGACCACCGCATCTTCAAAGGCGCGGGCGATATCAGCACGCGTCTGGTCGTCGGTGCCGTTGTCACGAATGGTATTTGCCGCGAAGGTTTTCAGGCCGGAGAAGCTGAAATCCAGCCCCGGACGGTCGGTCATCGGACGCGGGAAGACAAAGCGCCCGGCAGTACCCTGAGCCGCCATTTTCGACAGTAACGGCCCGCCGGGATAATCCAGCCCCAGCAGCTTCGCGGTTTTATCAAACGCTTCCCCGGCGGCATCATCGATAGACTCGCCGAGCAGCTCGTACTGACCAATGCCAGTCACGCTGATTAACTGCGTATGACCGCCGGAAACAAGCAGCGCAACAAACGGAAATTCCGGCGGGTTATCTTCCAGCATCGGCGCTAACAGATGCCCTTCCATATGGTGTACAGGGATCGCCGGAACGTCCCAGGCAAACGCCAGAGAACGCCCCACGGTCGCGCCAACCAGTAGCGCGCCGACTAATCCAGGGCCTGCGGTATAGGCCACAGCATCAATGTCTTTTGCCGTTAAACCAGACTCCTTTAGCGCCGCCTGGATCAACGGTACGGTTTTACGCACATGATCGCGGGAGGCCAGTTCAGGCACGACGCCGCCGTAGTCAGCGTGCAATTTCACCTGACTATACAATTGGTTGGCTAACAAACCTTTTTCATCGTCGTAAATGGCGATGCCGGTTTCATCGCAGGAAGTTTCAATACCCAGTACACGCATGACTTGTTTTACCTCGCTTTATTACCGCGCAGTGTAGGACCAATGCGGGTTGATGTAAAACTTTGTTCGCCCCTGGAGAAAGCCTCGTGTATACTCCTCACCCTTATAAAAGTCCCTTTCAAAAAAGGCCGCGGTGCTTTACAAAGCAGCAGCAATTGCAGTAAAATTCCGCACCATTTTGAAATAAGCTGGCGTTGATGCCAGCGGCAAACCGAATTAATCAAAGGTGAGAGGCACATGCCGGTAATTAAAGTACGTGAAAACGAGCCGTTCGACGTAGCTCTGCGTCGCTTCAAGCGTTCCTGCGAAAAAGCAGGTGTTCTGGCGGAAGTTCGTCGTCGTGAGTTCTATGAAAAACCGACTACCGAACGTAAGCGCGCTAAAGCTTCTGCAGTGAAACGTCACGCGAAGAAACTGGCTCGCGAAAACGCACGCCGCACTCGTCTGTACTAATTCCCCGAGAGCGTTGCTCTCCGATCAGACCGAGTTGTAGTTGTAAGGCCGTGCTTCCGAAAGGAATGCGCGGCTTATTTTCGTTTATGAATTGCTAAAAATCGGGGCCTATGGCTGGACGAATCCCACGCGTATTCATTAATGATCTGCTGGCACGCACTGACATCGTCGATCTGATCGATGCCCGTGTGAAGCTGAAAAAGCAGGGCAAGAATTTCCACGCGTGTTGTCCATTCCACAACGAGAAAACCCCGTCCTTCACCGTTAACGGTGAGAAACAGTTTTACCACTGCTTTGGATGTGGCGCGCACGGCAACGCGATCGACTTCCTGATGAACTACGACAAGCTCGAGTTCGTCGAAACGGTCGAAGAGCTGGCAGCAATGCACAATCTTGAAGTGCCATTTGAAGCAGGCAGCGGCCCCAGCCAGATCGAGCGCCATCAGAGGCAAACGCTTTATCAGTTGATGGACGGTCTGAATACGTTTTACCAACAATCTTTACAACAACCTGTTGCCACGTCTGCGCGCCAGTATCTGGAAAAACGCGGATTAAGCCACGAGGTTATCGCTCGCTTTGCGATTGGTTTTGCGCCCCCCGGCTGGGACAACGTCCTGAAGCGGTTTGGCGGCAATCCAGAAAATCGCCAGTCATTGATTGATGCGGGGATGTTGGTCACTAACGATCAGGGACGCAGTTACGATCGTTTCCGCGAGCGGGTGATGTTCCCCATTCGCGATAAACGCGGTCGGGTGATTGGTTTTGGCGGGCGCGTGCTGGGCAACGATACCCCCAAATACCTGAACTCGCCGGAAACAGACATTTTCCATAAAGGCCGCCAGCTTTACGGTCTTTATGAAGCGCAGCAGGATAACGCTGAACCCAATCGTCTGCTTGTGGTCGAAGGCTATATGGACGTGGTGGCGCTGGCGCAATACGGCATTAATTACGCCGTTGCGTCGTTAGGTACGTCAACCACCGCCGATCACATACAACTGTTGTTCCGCGCGACCAACAATGTCATTTGCTGTTATGACGGCGACCGTGCAGGCCGCGATGCCGCCTGGCGAGCGCTGGAAACGGCGCTGCCTTACATGACAGACGGCCGTCAGCTACGCTTTATGTTTTTGCCTGATGGCGAAGACCCTGACACGCTAGTACGAAAAGAAGGTAAAGAAGCGTTTGAAGCGCGGATGGAGCAGGCGATGCCACTCTCCGCATTTCTGTTTAACAGTCTGATGCCGCAAGTTGATCTGAGTACCCCTGACGGGCGCGCACGTTTGAGTACGCTGGCACTACCATTGATATCGCAAGTGCCGGGCGAAACGCTGCGAATATATCTTCGTCAGGAATTAGGCAACAAATTAGGCATACTTGATGACAGCCAGCTTGAACGATTAATGCCAAAAGCGGCAGAGAGCGGCGTTTCTCGCCCTGTTCCGCAGCTAAAACGCACGACCATGCGTATACTTATAGGGTTGCTGGTGCAAAATCCAGAATTAGCGACGTTGGTCCCGCCGCTTGAGAATCTGGATGAAAATAAGCTCCCTGGACTTGGCTTATTCAGAGAACTGGTCAACACTTGTCTCTCCCAGCCAGGTCTGACCACCGGGCAACTTTTAGAGCACTATCGTGGTACAAATAATGCTGCCACCCTTGAAAAACTGTCGATGTGGGACGATATAGCAGATAAGAATATTGCTGAGCAAACCTTCACCGACTCACTCAACCATATGTTTGATTCGCTGCTTGAACTGCGCCAGGAAGAGTTAATCGCTCGTGAGCGCACGCATGGTTTAAGCAACGAAGAACGCCTGGAGCTCTGGACATTAAACCAGGAGCTGGCGAAAAAGTGATTTAACGGCTTAAGTGCCGAAGAGCGATCGGGAAGCCCCCGACAGCCGCACTGAGAGGCAGCGGCAAATATATAAGTACGCCCTCGTAATTATCGTTGGCGGTAAACAACCGTTGGATTTCAGCGTTAACGGCTGAAGGACATCGGGTCAATCGCCCAACACCAACCTCATGAAATAAGTGTGGATACCGTCTTATGGAGCAAAACCCGCAGTCACAGCTGAAACTTCTTGTCACCCGTGGTAAGGAGCAAGGCTATCTGACCTATGCCGAGGTCAATGACCATCTGCCGGAAGATATCGTCGATTCAGATCAGATCGAAGACATCATCCAAATGATCAACGACATGGGCATTCAGGTGATGGAAGAAGCACCGGATGCCGATGATCTGATGCTGGCTGAAAACACCGCGGACGAAGATGCTGCCGAAGCCGCCGCGCAGGTGCTTTCCAGCGTGGAATCTGAAATCGGGCGCACGACTGACCCGGTACGCATGTACATGCGTGAAATGGGCACCGTTGAACTGTTGACCCGCGAAGGCGAAATTGACATCGCTAAGCGTATTGAAGACGGGATCAACCAGGTTCAATGCTCCGTTGCTGAATATCCGGAAGCGATCACCTATCTGCTGGAACAGTACGATCGTGTTGAAGCAGAAGAAGCGCGTCTGTCCGATCTGATCACCGGCTTTGTTGACCCGAACGCAGAAGAAGATCTGGCACCTACCGCCACTCACGTCGGTTCTGAGCTTTCCCAGGAAGATCTGGACGATGACGAAGATGAAGACGAAGAAGATGGCGATGACGACAGCGCCGATGATGACAACAGCATCGACCCGGAACTGGCTCGCGAAAAATTTGCGGAACTACGCGCTCAGTACGTTGTAACGCGTGACACCATCAAAGCGAAAGGTCGCAGTCACGCTACCGCTCAGGAAGAGATCCTGAAACTGTCTGAAGTATTCAAACAGTTCCGCCTGGTGCCGAAGCAGTTTGACTACCTGGTCAACAGCATGCGCGTCATGATGGACCGCGTTCGTACGCAAGAACGTCTGATCATGAAGCTCTGCGTTGAGCAGTGCAAAATGCCGAAGAAAAACTTCATTACCCTGTTTACCGGCAACGAAACCAACGATACCTGGTTCAACGCGGCAATTGCGATGAACAAGCCGTGGTCGGAAAAACTGCACGATGTCTCTGAAGAAGTGCATCGCGCCCTGCAAAAACTGCAGCAGATTGAAGAAGAAACCGGCCTGACCATCGAGCAGGTTAAAGATATCAACCGTCGTATGTCCATCGGTGAAGCGAAAGCCCGCCGTGCGAAGAAAGAGATGGTTGAAGCGAACTTACGTCTGGTTATTTCTATCGCTAAGAAATACACCAACCGTGGCTTGCAGTTCCTTGACCTGATTCAGGAAGGCAACATCGGTCTGATGAAAGCGGTTGATAAATTCGAATACCGCCGTGGTTACAAGTTCTCCACCTACGCAACCTGGTGGATCCGTCAGGCGATCACCCGCTCTATCGCGGATCAGGCGCGCACCATCCGTATTCCGGTGCATATGATTGAGACCATCAACAAGCTCAACCGTATTTCTCGCCAGATGCTGCAAGAGATGGGCCGTGAACCGACGCCGGAAGAACTGGCTGAACGTATGCTGATGCCGGAAGACAAGATCCGCAAAGTGCTGAAGATCGCCAAAGAGCCAATCTCCATGGAAACGCCGATCGGTGATGATGAAGATTCGCATCTGGGGGATTTCATCGAGGATACCACCCTCGAGCTGCCGCTGGATTCTGCGACCACCGAAAGCCTGCGTGCGGCAACGCACGACGTGCTGGCTGGCCTGACCGCGCGTGAAGCAAAAGTTCTGCGTATGCGTTTCGGTATCGATATGAACACCGACCACACGCTGGAAGAAGTGGGTAAACAGTTCGACGTTACCCGCGAACGTATCCGTCAGATCGAAGCGAAGGCGCTGCGCAAACTGCGTCACCCGAGCCGTTCTGAAGTGCTGCGTAGCTTCCTGGACGATTAATCGGTAGGCCGGATCAGGCGTTACGCCGCACCCGGCACTAGGCCCTCTGCACAAACGCCACCTTTTCGGTGGCGTTTTTTATCGCCCACGCACTACCAGCGCCTGGTCCAGCTCGCGATACGCTTCAACCAGTTTCTCCAGTGAAACGCGACTTAAACCGCTGGGATTTGGCAGCACCCAAATCTGCGTCGAACCAATGGTGAGCGTTTGTTTCCCCCACTGTGCACCGCGCTGGCTGAATCCCTGTTCATATGCTTGTTTGCCCAGAATCGCCAACGCCTGCGGCTGATAATCTTCAATTTTTTCAATCAGCTTACGCCCGCCTGCGTGTAGCTCCTGCTTTGAAACTTCATTGGCTTGCACCGTTGGACGGTCTACCAGTTTGGTGACGCCACAACGATAATCCAGCAGATGCTGTGCCTCCTGCGGCTTCAACTGACGGTCGGTAAACCCGGCCTGATATATCACCTTCCAGAAGCGATTTGCCGGATGAGCAAAGGGAAAACCAGTCCCGGCGGATGAAAGCCCAGGGTTGATACCGCAAAACACGACCCGTAACCCTGGAGCCAAAATATCCTCAACCATATTTACTCCTTTCTAACATCACCAGGAAAAGTATAACGGATTGAAAATACATTGTTTATAAAAACAGCAGGCGCGCGGTAATGGCTGGATTGCGACACGGAGTTACTTTATAATCCGCTACCATGGCCCCTTAGCTCAGTGGTTAGAGCAGGCGACTCATAATCGCTTGGTCGTTGGTTCAAACCCAACAGGGGCCACCATACACAACAAAGGGTTAGCTAATAAACCAGCTAACCCTTTTTCTTTTTCCTTTGAATTGGGTCAGGTAATGGGTCAGGTAAGCTTTTTTCCATCTGACTCAGATGGCTGATAATTGTCCCGGATAACGCTTTGCAATGATGTCATTTAGCCGATCAACCAGTTCTGGTTTTCTGAATGTGATATGCGCGGAGCCCTTCTTAAAGTATCTGATGCTGAACATCTCATCTTCATAGCTCTCTTTACCCTGAACAGACTGAATGTGCTCATCCAGACGAATAGTGATGTTTTCCCGATTGTCGGGGATTGGTTTACCGCTGAACAGGTGCAACATTCTTTCCAGATCGGCGAGTCGGTCAGCCTGTTGTCCGGTGATAAGATGAAATCCCCACCGGTCCCATCTCACCAGATTGTTGACGATAATTTTACTGCCAAATTTACAGGGGCAATTGGTTTTGTAATTCCAGTTCAGCCCTCTGAAGACGTTGATCACCCCTCGCTCAAACACCTCATCCTTATTCTGGTGCAGTTGTTCAAATGTGCTCAGGATGTTCGCTTCGCTGATTTCCGGAAAATTATCGTACTCCAGTGACCGGTACCATGTCTCACGGGCCTGTGCATCCATTAAGGAAAGCATCCCGGAACGTTGCATCAAGTCACGCCAGATTTCACGATCGAGATTGTGTGTGATGGCTTTCATTGCCGTTTCAGGTTTCTCCATGAGCCAGCAGCCACAGCGAAAATCCTGTTTCATCGCCCAGTCCAGTGCGGTTTTACCGCCAATACTTTCTGTCATTGCTGAGATTTCAGCCAGTTGCCGGATAAGTGTGTTGATTTGCAGCAGTGTACTTTTTCGTACAGCCAGAATGTGGCGGATACTGGTTGAGCAGATAACGTCCGTATGCCCGTTGACTACTTCCGGACGGGAGGCTGTGATATCAGACATAATCGATATTCCTTTTTGCAGATAAATGAAAACGCCAGCCCTGTTCAGGCTGGCGTCAGTGGAATGAAGTCTGGTGAGTGAGATGATGAGTGAAACTCACCGGTTCGGGGGCTGAAGCTGCAGTTGGCGCAGGGTACGGATATCCTCCCTGGCCTGTTCAATACAGGACAACAGGGCTGTCGAATCCGTTTTATCCTCATCGTTGTCAAAGATAATTCCGGATTCACAGTCGATATTGTCCTGCAGCCACGCAATCAGAATATCCAGCGCTGTTTCCGTGGTTAATGATTTCATGTTGTTTCTGGTTACCAGTCGAAAGTGGGTAAATCCGGCAGACACCCGGCGCTGGCATCCAGATGAATAAGACTGACGCCATAACGCCGGATGAGAGTGACAACCAGACGGCGGAAGGTTTTTGACAGGCCCAGACGTTTAAGGTGTAGCACCGGATACGACAAAGCATCGGTACGTAACAGATACCCTCTGCCTGTAAAATGAATCCATTCTGATTCGCCGGTGTCATTCGTCTGATGCGACAGCGAGTACAGCCAGGTGTTGTCCGTTTCCGTGATATGTGCGGTACTGCAGCGTATGCCGGTAAGGGCAGCAAATGGTGGCGTGCAGTCTGCTGAGGTCCGGTCAGATTCATCAACAACACGAAGGGAGTAGCCGTTATCGCAGATCATGTTAATCAGTTCAGCGAGATTAACACCATCAATGTCAACGACAATTCGCCCCATATTCAGTGCCTGTACGTTAACGCTGTCGGCTTCCAGTGTCAGGGTCAGTTGCATCGTTTCGACTCCTGATGCTTACCCAGGGTAATGTTATTTACCGTTCTGTAATTGTCGCGGGTCATCAGGCCGGTTGCCCGGCGAGCCCGGAGAATATCAATACTGTTTATTAACTGAGAGCGGGTACAGGCGCTGAATCCCGGCTGGTCGGTACGTACCAGTGCGTATTTTTCAACGAGAAAGTTCACCGCATCACACAGTGAAATGCCAGCTTCAATATGCTGCTCAATCACACGTTCATCGGCGAACGGTGTGTCATTCAGCGTAAGGCCGTAGTGCTGGTCCAGCAGTCGGGTGAGCAGTGTCTGCCAGATTTCAACCGGAGACGGGCGTGAACTGGCCGCCTGCCCGGGTAATACAGGTAATGTTTTCATACTGAAGATTTTCCTGATATGCAGAGATGAAAAATGGAAAAGTGGCGTGGTGAAAGCACCAGGCCGTAGCAGAAGGCTATTCTGGAGAGTTAATTTTTCATTTCGGGCGTCGGATAAACAGCCAGATAAACGTAACCACAGCTGCCGAGGGTGTCCGCATGGCAGGTCAGCCCTTTAACATACAGCGTGACGGTATTCTGACGGTGGGGATTCAGTTCACTGCTGGTGAGCATGAGTTCCAGTTGTTTCATCAGCAGCGGAAAGGCCTGGTCCAGATGGTTCGCATCCGCATCGCTGAACCGGCCTCTGATACCGGCGCGGTCTGTAAGGTAATGCAACCGGTTACCCTCCTGCACCAGACGTGCCCCGAAACAGGGCGTCACGGTACAGGGCAGCCCCCACCAGGGGCGGTCGTGATTGTCATCGGGATGCGTTGTCCCGGAGAATGTGTCTGACACAATAAAATCCTCACAGAAAATTGGTTAAGAATGGTCCGGTGGTGGCGATAATTCTGCTCTTCTGAATGCCCTTCCGGACTCAGTTCAGGGTGACGCTCATCAGCCGGACATACGGACCAAAACTGTCCTTACGGCGTTCTGCAAACACAGCCAGCACACCGGGAATATCCTGCACTTCACGACCGGTATACGCTTCAGTGCTGCCGTGCCAGCGGTATTTGCCGGTACAGAACGGGAAAAGACGGGATGCAGGATGTTGTTGGTGAATACGCATGGCTTCACCACGGGTGATGATTTTCATGGTGTGATACCTCTTAAGACAGAAGATAAAAGTGAAAACAGGTGTGATGTGGTGGTGACGGTGACGGGTTAAAGCAGACCGTGTTCCGCAAAGGAGAAAACCTGGCTGCCACCGACTATCAGATGGTCCGGTACCCGGATATCCACCAGGCCCAGTGCCTGTACCAGACGTTCCGTGATAAGGCGGTCTGCCTTGCTGGGTGTGACTTCACCGGACGGGTGATTGTGTGCCAGCACCACGGCAGCGGCATTGTGGTACAGGGCACGTTTAATCACTTCCCGGGGATGGACTTCCGTGCGGTTGATGGTGCCGGTGAAGAGGGTTTCACCGGCAATCAGCTG
>NZ_JAENDM010000049.1:0-30277 GCF_019375075.1 Escherichia sp. XD33 | reverse complement strand
GAGGTCGTGGTATGGATGACGGATGGCTGGCCGCTGTATGAATCCCGCCTGAAGGGAAAGCTGCACGTAATCAGCAAGCGTTACACTCAGCGAATTGAGCGGCATAACCTGAATCTGAGACAACATCTGGCAAGGCTGGGACGGAAGTCACTGTCGTTCTCAAAATCGGTGGAGCTGCATGACAAAGTCATCGGGCATTATCTGAACATAAAACACTATCAATAAGTTGGAGTCATTACCGAATACCGGACATGTTAATTAATCGCAATATTGTGGCGTTATTTGCGTTGCCTTTTATGGCAAGCGCAACTGCTTCTGAATTATCCATTGGTGCTGGTGCAGCTTATAATGAATCGCCTTATCGCGGTTATAATGAAAATACAAAGGCAATTCCGCTGATTAGTTATGAAGGTGATTCTTTTTATGTTCGTCAGACCACATTAGGTTTTATTCTGTCGCAAAGTGAAAAAAATGAACTTAGCCTGACCGCATCCTGGATGCCGCTGGAATTTGACCCTGCCGATAATGACGATTATGCCATGCAACAGCTTGATAAGCGTGATAGTACGGCTATGGCGGGGGTTGCCTGGTATCACCACGAGCGTTGGGGAACCGTGAAAGCCTCTGCGGCTGCGGACGTTCTGGATAACAGCAACGGCTGGGTGGGGGAGCTATCGGTATTCCACAAAATGCAGATAGGTCGCCTGTCGCTGACACCTGCGCTGGGCGTTCTCTATTATGACGAGAATTTCAGTGACTATTACTATGGCATTTCAGAGAGTGAGTCCCGTCGTAGCGGTCTGGCAAGTTATTCCGCGCAGGATGCCTGGGTGCCCTATGTCAGCCTGACGGCAAAATACCCGATAGGAGAGCACGTCGTATTGATGGCGAGCGCAGGATACAGCGAGCTGCCGGAAGAGATTACCGACAGCCCGATGATTGATCGTAATGAGAGTTTTACCTTTGTCACCGGGGTGAGCTGGCGTTTTTAATTCACCGGTGGATGTCGGTGCGGCTGGTGCTCCGTCGTAATGCCACAAAGGTTGTTGCTCTGGATTGCTCTGTTCATACCGGGAACCTGGCGTCTGAATCAGGATCTTATGGCTGAACAATCCCTTGCCTTCAAATGTCGTAAATGGCGCATCGGCGGGCAGCAACAGGTTATGCAGTGACTCGACGTTGTCGGCCTGCTCCATGCAATACGGTTTAATGACGTTGGCTATTTCCGGCAGATTTTTCAGAAACATACTGGTTTAACGCCAGCAGCGTGGAAGCGGCGTTACAGCAAGGAACATATCAATTCGTAGTGCCGGGGCGATGAAGCCCCGGCGTGAGGGATTACTGCCCGTAATAGGCATTGGCCCCATGCTTACGCAGGTAGTGCTTATCCAGCAGTTCGTTTTGCATCGCAGGGAGCTGCGGCGCAAGCTGGCGCGAGAATAGACCCATATAGGCGCATTCTTCGAGTACTACGGCGTTATGCACGGCATCGGCGGCGTTTTTACCCCATGCGAACGGGCCGTGAGAATGCACCAGCACCGCCGGGATTTGTGCCGGACTCCTGCCACGTTCTTCGAAGGTTTCAATGATCACTTCGCCGGTCTGATATTCATATTCGCCGTTAATCTCCTCTGCTGTCATCTGTCGCGTGCAGGGGATGGCACCGTAAAAATAATCGGCGTGGGTGGTGCCCCAGGCGGGGAGATCCAGCCCGGCCTGTGACCAGATGGTGGCGTGGCGCGAGTGGGTATGCACAATACCGCCAATTTCGGCATAGCGACGGTAGAGCGCCAGATGCGTTGGTGTATCGGAAGAGGGTTTTTTGCTGCCTTCCACCACCTTACCGCTGGCTATCTCAACCACCACCATATCGTCGGCGGTCATCACGTCGTACTCGACGCCGGAAGGTTTGATTACCATCCATTGCCGCGTTTCGTCTACCGCGCTGACATTGCCCCAGGTGAACGTCACCAGATGGTGAGCGGGAAGCGCCAGATTCGCCGCCAGCACGTCGGCTTTCAGTTGCTCTAACATATAAATCCAGCCTCCTGCATACGCGCTTCAATCCAACGCCGCGCCTGAATAATCTCCAGCACCGGCTCTTTGGCTTTTTCGGTCCACATCTCAATCAGGAAAGAACCGCGATAGTTCAGTTTATGCAGCGTTTTGAAGATGCCAACGAAATCGACGCAGCCTTCGCCAAACGGCACGTCGCGGAACTGTCCGGGACTTTGCCCGGTGACTGGCTGGGTGTCTTTCAGGTGGATCGCGGCGATACGGTCAATGCCCAGTTTCAGTTCGGCGGGAACATCATTGCCCCAGGCGCTGAGGTTGCCGACGTCCGGGTAGACGGTGAACCACGGTGAGGCGAGCATCTCGTCCCATTTTTTCCATTTGCTGATGGAGTTCATAAACGCGGTATCCATAATCTCCACCGCCAGCATTACTTGTGATGCCGCCGCCTGTTCGACTGCCCACGCCAGCCCTTCAGCAAAACGTTGCCGGGTGCCTTCGTCGTGGTCTTCGTAATAGACGTCATAACCTGCCAGCTGGATGGTGCGAATGCCGAGATCGCGCGCCAGGCGAATCGCTTTACTCATGATTTCCCGCGCCCGTTCGCGCACTGCCTCGTCACGGCTACCAAAGGGAAAGCGACGATGTGCGGACAGGCACATCGACGGGATCCCAACACCTGTTTCGATCATCGCGGCAACCAGCGAAGTCCTTTGTGCGGCGCTCCAGTCAAGACGTGAGAGCCGTTCGTCGGTTTCATCCACCGACATTTCGACAAAAT
This sequence comes from Escherichia sp. XD33, assembly GCF_019375075.1. Classification (NCBI taxonomy): domain Bacteria; kingdom Pseudomonadati; phylum Pseudomonadota; class Gammaproteobacteria; order Enterobacterales; family Enterobacteriaceae; genus Escherichia; species Escherichia sp. XD33. Next base: position 27,483 of record NZ_JAENDM010000049.1, on the reverse strand, counting down.
CAAAACCGCAGCTTTTTGCCAGCACCAGCCGCTCCGGCCAGGAGAGATCTTTCGCCAGCGCTTTTTCATAAATCCCTAACGGATGATTACGCACGCGCACCTCCCCAGATAGCGTCGATTTGCGCATGGAAATCGCCAGCCACTTGCGCCGGATTTGCCGCGCCTGCCAGTGCCCGCCCGGCAATAAACGCTTTCACGCGGATATCTTTAAACAGCGGCAGGTCAGCAGGGGTAATCCCGCCAGTAATGGAAAGCTCAAGGCCGATATCTGAAAGCGCCTTCATGCGTGCCAGATCGGCTTCGCCCCACTGTTGCCCGCTGGCCTGTGCATCACGACCGCGATGATAAATGGCCTGCCGCACGCCAATACGATGCCAGTCGCGGGCGTCGTCCAGCGTCCAGTTACCGAACAGCTCTATCTGAATTTCACCCCCGCAGCGTTGTGCCATTGCGTGGCCTTTTTCTACCGTCGCGAGCGGCGCGGCGCAGATGATGGTCATCCAGTTAGCGCCTGCGCCAAACGCCTGTTGCGCGAGCGTTTCACCAGCGTCGGCGACCTTCCAGTCAGCAACGATGATTTTGTCCGGGCACTGTTCGCGCAAGGCTTTCACCGCGCCAAGCCCTTCGTTTAAACAGAGAATGGTGCCCGCTTCGACGATATCGACGCTGTCTTTTAACAGCGTCACGTCGCGCTGCGCGGCTTCAAGTGATGAGTGGTCGAGGGCCAGTTGCAGAAGTGGTCGGCTCATAATGTGTGCTCCTTAATGCGGGCGTGAAAGCCCTGAAGTGCGGCAATGAGATGCTGATAACGTTGATATTTTTTTTGGTAAAGCTGATGGGCGGTCATATCTGGCAGCAGGGTGTGCACCGGGTGTCGCAAGTCACGTTGGGCTTCGCTGAAGTTGTGATAAACCCCGGTGCCGACGCGGGCGGCAAGGGCCGCACCAAAGCAGCCGGTTTCTTCCACCTGCGGCAGCTCGATACGCAGACCGCTGACGTCCGCCAGCATTTGCATCCAGACATCGGAGTGCGCCGGGCCGCCAGTGACGCGTAGGGTGTGAACATCAGTAAAACGTTCGCGCATTCGGTTGAGGTGGGTCATATGGCTGAACACCACCCCTTCATAGATGGCCTGCAACAGGTGCGCGCGGGTGTGAATGGCCTGCATCCCGTAGAAACCACTGGTCATCTCGAGTCCGGCGTTGCTGCCGTACAGGAACGGCAGGAAAAAGAGATCGCCCCCAGCCTTCGGCAAGCTGGCAACGGCCTGATTGATCTCATCAAACGAGATTTCTCCCCACTGTGCGGTAAACCATTCGAGGTTGCCGGAAGAGGTAGGGCTGGCTTCGTGAACGATAAATTCACCATCGTTAACGTAGCGACCATAGACATACGGATGCGCTTCACCGTCACGTAAACCGCGGGTTATGCCGCTGGTCACCGCCCAGGTCCCCATCACCGCATTGAGGGTAAATTCGTCTTCGATCCCGGCGCAGAGTGCGGTGGAAACCACATCAAACAGGCCGCCAACAACGGGCGTACCCGCTTTCAGACCGGTCAGGGCGGCTGTCTGAGCGGTGATCTCCCCGCAGATTTCGGCAGATCCGACAACAGGCGGCAGGGCGTGATTGATTTCAGCGATCCCCAGCCAGTCGGTGAGGCACGGGTCATATTCCCCAAGACTCATGTTGTAGAGGTTGGACTCGGAAATATTGCTCTCTTCACAGCCTTTGACGCCAGTTAAACACCAGCGCAGGTAGTCGTGCGTCATCATCACGCAGCCAATTTGCGCGTAGCGTTCTGGTTCGTGCTCTTTCAGCCAGCGTAACAGCGACACCGGATGCCCGGTCCACAAGGTTTGTCGGGTCAGCGGGTAGAGTTTTTCCGGGATGCCATCTTCCTGCCAGCGACGAACGATTTCCATCGCCCGGCGGTCCGAGGACAAAATAGCATTCCCGAGCGGTTTGTCGTTTTTATCCAGCAAAAACAAGCCCTTTCCCTGTGCGGAGATGCCGATACCGACAATTTGTTCCCCGCTAACACCAGAATGAGTAAGCAGGGCGCGAATGACAGCCATGCAGCATTGCCACAGTTCTGCCATATCGCGCTCTGCCCAGCCTGGCTGCGGGCTTAATGCGCACAGCGGCAGGCGCTGCACGCCTGCCTCCCGGCCTTCGCGGTCATACAGCCCGGCTTTCAGCCAGCTACCGCCACAATCTAACCCCAGCCAGTATTGCGTCATGGTTTATTGCACCTCATCCACGGCTTTCAGCAGATCAGCTCCCTGCGGCACATCTTTAACAAACATGTCGCGAACCTGATTCCCCAGTGCGTCGCTAAAGGCTTTGCGGTCGAGATCGGTGATGACTTCCACGCCCGCTTCTTTCATGCCGTCGATGATTTTTTGCTGATCTTCAGCAACCAGTTTGCGCTGATAGTTACCCGCTTCTTGTGCAGATGAAACTAGCGCCTGCTGGAACTCCGGACTTAAGCCATCAAACTTCGCTTTGTTGATCACCACCAGAAGCGGGGAATAGGCGTGGTGCGTCAGAGAAAGGAACTTCTGCACTTCGAAAAATTTTGCTGACCAGACGACGTTGATCGGGTGTTCCTGAGCGTCGATAGTGCGGGTTTCCAGCCCGGTATAGACTTCGGCAAACGGCATCGGGATCGGGTTAGCGCCAAAGACTTTGAATGCGGCGATATTCATCGGGCTATTGTTGGTGCGGATTTTCAGCCCTTTCAGGTCGGCGGGGGTTTTAACCGGTGCGCGCGAGTTGGTGACATCGCGCCAGCCGTTTTCCCAGTAGGCCAGTACTTTCAGTCCTTTACCTTCAAGTGAGGCTTTCAGATCATCACCGACTTTGCCGTCGAGCGTTTTATGCGCGTGAGCGGTATCGCGGAACAGGAAAGGGACATCAAGCAAGTTCATCACTGGTGATAACCCGGCAAAGTTATTCGAGCCGGACATTTCCATATCGATGGTGCCGCCACGTACGCCGCTGATCATCGCCTGCGCGTTACCGAGAGTGCTGTCCGGGAACAGTTTTAATTTCAGCTCGCCTTTGGTTCTCTCCTGCAATAAATCATTGAATTTTTTCGCCGCAATATGTTGCGAGTCGGTTTGTGATGTTTCATAACCGAAACGTAAAGATTGTGCCGCCAGAGAAGATGTGCTGAATGCAGCCAGGCCAGCAATGAATAATGCGTAGGTTACAGAGCGTAATTTCATAATATTTTCCTTTTAATTAATCCATTTCAAAGGGAGGATGATGAGATCGGGAATAAAAACAAATACGACTAATAATGAATATAAAACCAGGACGTAAGGGAAAACGCCTCTGACTGCATCATCGAATTTGAGTTTTGCCACCCCTGAAATAACGTTAAGTACATTACCGATAGGCGGTGTAATTAAGCCGATTGAGCAGTTAATGATAAACATGACACCGAAATAAATCGGATCGATTCCTGCCTCTTTAACTAAAGGCATTAATACCGGGGTAAGAATTAATACCGTCGGCGTTAAATCCATGACCATGCCGACAATCAGGATAGCCACCATAATGACGATAAACAGCAGACGCGGTGAATCGACCAACGGTTGCAGTAAATCAGAAACCATCATCGGCAGTTCAGCAATGGTAATCAGCCAGGCGGAAACTTGTGCCGAGGCCACCAGAAACATAACCACTGAGGTGGTTTTCGCCGCGCCAATGAGTACATGCCAAAGTGTGGCGAAGGTCATTTCACGGTAAATAACTGTGGCGACAAACAGCGCATAGAAAGCAGCAACGGCCCCGGCTTCGGTAGGGGTAAACAGACCGGAGCGAAACCCGCCAATAATGATGACTGGAAGAAACAGCGCCCAGATACCGGAGACAAAAGAGTGCCAGATTTCCTGCATCGTTGCTTTTTGCTGGCGGGGTAAATTAAGGCGACTGGCCTGCCACCACCAGGTAAGCATCAGCGTTGCGCCCATCATCATGCCAGGGGCAATGCCCGCCATAAACAGCTTACTGATGGATAATCCGCTGGAAACGCCGAAGATAATAAACGGAATGGAAGGGGGAATAATTGGCGCGATAATGCCGCCAGAGGCAATCAGCCCCGCCGCCCGGTTGACCGGATAGTTGGCGCTGCGCATCATCGGCACCAGTAGAGCGGCAACGGCGGCGGTATCCGCAACGGCAGAACCAGAAAGGCTCGCCATAATCATAGCTGCCAGCACGCCGACGTAGCCCAGCCCGCCTGGTTTATGCCCCACCAGTTTCATCGGCAGGTCAACAATGCGTTTTGACAAGCCGCCCGCATTCATGATTTCACCCGCCAGCACAAAGAACGGAATCGCCAGCAGGGAGAAGCTATCGGCTCCGTTCACCAGCGTTTGTGCCATGATCTGGACATCAAACATGTCCAGCCAGAACATTAACGCCGCCCCGCACAACAACAGTGCCCAGGCAATAGGCAAACCGATAGCAATACCACCCAACAGACAGCCCAGAAAAATCAGCACAGCCATGATTAAGCTCCTTGCGGTGGCGACGTTAGAGAATTGCTACGCGTGATGAGTTGATATAAATGACGCAGTTCAAAGAATGCGATAACGAGGCTGGTGGGCAGACAAGCGGCATACATCAGGCCGATGGGTAAACCGAGGATCGGTGAATAATCGCTCCAGTCCTGAATTGTTTTTAGCGTTGCGCCCCAGGCCAGTGCGCCACAAATAAATAAGATTAAGGAATGGGTAACCAGAGCGACTCGTCGCTGCCATGCGGGGGAGAGTTTCTCCACCAGAAAGGTGACCTGAACGTGGGCGTTATCCATAAAAGCTACAATCGCGCCAATAAACGTTAACCAGACAAATAAATAACGTGACAATTCATCAACAGATAAAATGCTTGTCTGAAAACCATATCTTAAAATAATGTTTATAAATACAATACAGGAAAGTACGGCGAGATTAATCGCCAGTATTGCTTCGAGTATTTTTTTCATAGCTATTCCTTGAGGCTATGTCTGTCATAATTCAAGTCGCATGTGCAGCAACCTGAATTATTAATATAGTTAGAGCAATAACATTACCCAGGCGTTCTGGCGTAGACGATTATTCGATTAATTCAGCGCCGTTAATGCGACTTTAACCACAATTTTTCGTATCTCAGAGGCTGTTTGCATAATACAACCTGGTCGGTGAACATCCTGCGGAAAGAAAATTGCGTAGCTGCCCGGTATCATTTCTATAAATGATTCATGTTCACTGTCGTGATAAAAAATAATATTGCGCTGCTCTAATAGTGATTCGCTGACTTTATTATTTCCCGTATCAATAGCAATGCCGATTTTCTCTTCGCCCCACGCCAGAAACTGAATATCGATATACCGACGATGCACTTCCGGACGGTTTACCACCGCTTCGCGTGTGGTTAAATCGATAATTTGCGTATAAATATTTTTGCCGTCGATTTCGACAACGCCCGGCTCCAGGGCGTTGAAATCGGTAGCGCGCAGAAAATCGAGCGCCTTTTCAATGGCGGCGGGCAAACGGCACGGATTGGGCTGCGCGATATGTCCAAAAATCATGACTTATCTCCTCATAACGCCTGGATTTTGGCCCACACGCTGTCATCAACAGTGATGCCGTTACGGCGGTTTTCGGCCAGCAGGGTAGTAAATTCATGGCCGGGTAAGCGAATGGCCTGATTTTCGTCAGCACGCTCGGCACTAGTAACGTAATCCATGATGCGTTGCAGCTTGGCATCGCGGGTGGGACCGTCGATAAGCTTGTCCACTTCAATGGCAATAAAAATTTGTGAAATGCCGTATTCGTCGCTGTTGTCCTGGGTGACTTCGGCAACGGATGCGCCGTCGGAAAGGAGAGTAGCGATCATATCCAGCACAATCGACATGCCAGAACCTTTCCAGTAGCCCATCGGCAAAATGCGGCGATTCTTCTCGATAACGCCAGGTTCTTTGGTCAAATTGCCCTCATCATCAAAGCCACCATCGACCGGGAGCTGACGACCTGCCAGACGGTTAACTTCTAACATGCCGTAAGAGAACATCGACATCGACATATCGACCATGGTGATCGGCGTGGAAGGAATGGCGACGATCAGCGGGTTAGTGCCGATGCGACACTCTTTTGCGCCCCACGGCGGCATTACGGCGATGGAGTTGGTCCAGCAAATGCCAATATAGCCTTTTTCCGCCGCCTGCCAGCCGTAGCTGCCGCCGCGCATCCAGTGGTTGGCATTACGTAGTGCCACCAGACCAATACCGTGATCGGCAGCCAGTTCAATGGCGCGATCCATCATCTTTTTCGCTGTCAGGTTACCGATCGAACGCTGGGCGTCCCACTGTTCAATTGCGCCGAGGCTGGTTATACGTTTGGGTTGGGCATCAGGAATGATATCGCCGTTTTCCAGTTGTTGAATGAAACGAGGGAAACGATTAACGCCGTGAGAATAAACGCCGGATTCGGTGGTGCGGGCGAACATCTCTGCACAGGCGTCAGCCGTTTCGCTGTCAACGCCGCGTGAAATTAAGACCCGATTAAAGGCTGCTTTTAACTGCTCAAATGTCACTTTCATCCCAGGCTTCCTTGTTTTTTTGATCGCTTTTTTGGCTTAAAATTTCAATATGCGAAACTTGATTTCAAATATATCGATCACTTTTTAACAAAGCAATCTGATTGATGAATTTCAAAAGACATAAAAATCAATTGGTTATAAATTATCTGTCGAGATCGTGAACTACGGCACACTTTGCGCTACCATCAGGACGCGACAAAATGGGGAAAGAAGTGATGGGAAAAAAAGAGAACGAGATGGCGCAGGAAAAAGAGCGTCCAGCCGGAAGCCAGAGTCTGTTTCGCGGGTTGATGCTGATTGAGATTTTGAGCAACTATCCAAACGGTTGTCCGTTGGCGCATCTTTCGGAGCTGGCTGGTTTAAATAAGAGTACCGTCCATCGCTTATTGCAGGGATTACAGTCCTGCGGCTATGTGACCACCGCGCCTGCCGCAGGGAGTTATCGCCTGACCACCAAATTTATTGCCGTCGGGCAGAAGGCGCTGTCTTCGCTGAATATCATTCATATCGCCGCTCCGCATCTTGAGGCACTGAACATCGCCACTGGTGAAACCATTAACTTCTCCAGCCGCGAAGACGATCACGCTATTTTGATTTATAAGCTGGAACCCACAACCGGGATGCTGCGAACCCGTGCCTATATTGGCCAGCATATGCCGCTCTACTGTTCCGCAATGGGCAAGATCTACATGGCGTTTGGTCACCCGGACTACGTGAAGTCATACTGGGAAAGCCATCAGCATGAGATCCAGCCGTTAACCCGCAATACCATTACCGAGCTGCCCGCGATGTTCGACGAACTGGCGCACATTCGTGAAAGCGGAGCGGCGATGGACAGAGAAGAAAACGAACTCGGCGTCTCCTGTATTGCTGTTCCGGTGTTTGATATTCATGGGCGGGTGCCGTACGCCGTGTCGATTTCGCTTTCGACATCACGTCTGAAACAGGTGGGAGAGAAAAATCTCCTGAAACCACTGCGTGAAACCGCGCAGGCTATTTCTAATGAACTGGGATTTACTGTCAGGGATGACCTGGGCGCGATCACATAACGCTTTGGACAAGTGCCAAAACTTTAACATTTCCTTCGTTGGATCAAAGCAGTAGGGACGCGCTCTCTGGCACTCTGCTGTTTTAGTGCAAAGGAGTGATCATGAACCGGTTTATTATTGCGGATGCGACGAAATGTATCGGTTGCCGTACCTGTGAAGTGGCTTGCGCAGTGTCGCATCATGAGAATCAGGATTGCGCTGCGTTGTCACCAGACGAGTTTATTTCCCGTATTCGTGTCATTAAAGACCACTGCTGGACCACGGCAGTAGCCTGTCATCAGTGTGAAGATGCACCGTGCGCGAATGTCTGCCCTGTTGACGCGATAAGCCGCGAACATGGGCATATTTTCGTTGAACAAACACGTTGCATTGGCTGTAAAAGCTGTATGCTGGCTTGCCCGTTTGGTGCGATGGAGGTCGTTTCTTCGCGCAAAAAGGCGAGGGCGATTAAGTGCGATCTGTGCTGGCATCGGGAGACGGGACCGGCCTGTGTTGAAGCCTGCCCGACAAAGGCGTTGCAGTGCATGGATGTCGAGAAAGTGCAGCGGCATCGGCTACGGCAGCAGCCTGTTTGAAACGTTTTCCGGCGTTTCTCAACGCCGGAACAGTGCGCTTTGTTTATGCCAGATGCGGCGTAAACGCCTTATCCGGCCTACAAATTCTTCCAAATTCAATATATTGCAGAAATCATGTAGGCCTGATAAGCGTAGCGCATCAGGCAATTTTTAGTGACTTTCAGCCCAGGCTCTTTCTATCTCTTCCGCCAGAATCTTCACCCCCGCCTCAATTTTCTCCGGCTCTGGTACGTAGTTCATGCGCATACATTGATGCGTATGCGGCCACGGTTTATCCAGCCCTGGGAAGAAGTTGTGCCCCGGCACCATCAGCACGCCGCGTGCTTTCAGGCGCTGATAGAGCTGCTCGGTCGTAATGGGCAAATCCTTAAACCATAGCCAGAGGAAAATGGCTCCTTCCGGTTTATGAATCAGGCAGCGATTTTCCGGTAAATAGCGGCGAATGATGGCGATAGTTTCCTGAACACGCTGGTAGTAAAACGGTTTGATGACTGTTTCAGACAGGCGCAGCAGATCGTTACGCTTAATCATTTCACACATCATCGCCGGACCAATACCGCCAGGTGCCAGGCTGATAATGCCGTTCATATTGGTGATGGCGGTGATGATTTTTTCATTGGCGATGATAATGCCGCAGCGGGAGCCAGGTAGACCCAGCTTGGAAAGACTCATGCACAGCACGATATTCGGATTCCATAGCGGGCGCGCTTCACTGAAGATGATACCCGGGAACGGGACGCCATAAGCGTTATCAATCACCAGCGGAATGCCGTGTTGATTCGCCAGCGCGTCAAGCTTCAGCAACTCTTCGTCAGTAATCACATTGCCTGTTGGATTCGTCGGCCGGGAGACGCAAATCATCCCGGTTTCTTCGCCAATATGCAGATGCTCAAAATCGACGTGGTATTTAAACTGGCCTTCCGGCAGCAGTTCAATATTCGGACGCGCAGAGACAAACAGATCTTCTTCCAGTCCGGCGTCAGCATAGCCAATGTATTCCGGTGCAAGCGGGAACAGCACTTTTTTGACCCGACCATCGGCACGGCGTCCGGCAAACAGGTTAAATAAGTAGAAAAACGCGCTCTGGCTGCCGTTTGTTAGTGCAATATTCTGTGGTTCGATATCCCAACCCAACTTCTCGCGCAGCATTCCGGCAAGCAGTGTGAGTAGCTCCGTTTTCCCCTGTGGACCGTCGTAGTTACACAGTGCATCAGTCGCTTTGCCACTTTCCAGCATGTCGGTCAGTAGCGTCTGGAAGTAGTCCTGCATTTCCGGGATCTGCGCCGGATTACCGCCGCCGAGCATAATCGCGCCAGGCGTGCGTAAACCGTCGTTCAGATCTTCCATCAACAGCGTAATGCCGGAGTGGCGGGTAAATTTGTCACCAAAAAGGGAGAATGTCATAGCGGGATATCTGTCGAACTCTGTAGCAAGGAAGGTAACAATAACGCTACATTTGCTGGGGTGCAAATCGGTCTGTTGAAGAGTGAGCGGTGCTTTATCCTGCAACGCTGATTAGGGCTGACATTTTATCCTGGTTGGCGGCTTCCCGAGGTACTGACGAACGGGAAGCCGGAAAAGTTACTGTTGCCCTGCCCAGACGACCAGCACTTTATCGTCGCCATGCTCACGAACAAAGCCGTAGCCCTGCTTCAGCAAAAGTGTCGTTTGTTTGCCCGCGCCAATTGCGGGATGGCGGGCGCGGAACTGGCTGATTTTCTGCCAGTGCGCGACGCTGGCGGCAGATTTACCGCTAACATCCTGCCAGTTCATATCCGAACGTGTACCTTGCAGCGGATCAGAACCTGTAGGACCGAACGGACGCGAGGATTCATCACCATAAAAGATTTGTACCGCGCCTGGCGCTAATAGTAATAACTCTGCTGCTTTGTCGCCCCCTTCACGGAACAGGCGGGTATCATGCGACGAGAGGTAGCTCAACACGTTGAAACCCTGCAATTTCTCCGCCATTTGCTGCCAGGTCGTATCCATCTGCGCCAGACAGTCGACTGCTTTCGCCGCCTGCTCCTGATAATCGAAATTGATCATCGCATCGAAGCCGTGGCGATAGTAGTCACTTTGCATCACGCCGTGGCCCCAGGCTTCACCGGTCATCCAGAAAGGTTTGTCATCTAATGCTTTGTCGGGGTTAGCTTTTTTCCATTCGCGAAGCGCGGCGCTGGCTTCGGTTTTCAGTTGCTGCCAGGCGGGCAACTCAACATGTTTGGCGGTATCGACCCGAAAACCATCAATCCCATAGTCGCGGACCCACTGACTTAACCAGTGGGTTAAGTAATCGCGCGGCGTATAGCCGTCAATGGCTTTGGCGTGGGTATCCATTTTGTTTTTATAGAACACCGGCAGACCAGAAGCGGTAGTTGATTCGGTTTTGATATCCGGCAAAAAGGCTAGCGACATAGTGAGATCGTCGAATCCAGGATTGTCGTAATCGCCGATATCCGTTCTGATCCAGTTTTTTCCCCACCATTTATCCCAGCCTGTTTTGTCGCTGAAATTAATGTAATCGTTAAAGCTATGCCAGGTTTGCCCGGCGGCAGGTTTCCAGTCGCTCCAGCGTTCACCCAGCGATTTTTTCACTTCGTCACCAGAAAGATATAACGCGCCAAACTGATACTCCTGCATATCCGCCAGCGTGGCATAGCCGGTGTGGTTCATCACGACATCAAAGAGAATACGAATACCGCGCTGATGTGCGCTATCAACCAGCGTCCGTAGATCGGCTTCGTTGCCCATATTGGCATCAAGATTCGTCCAGTCCTGTGTGTAATAACCGTGGTAGGCATAATGCGGGAAATCGCCTTTTGTACCGCCGCCGACCCAGCCGTGAATTTGCTCAAATGGGGCGCTTATCCATAAAGCATTAACGCCCAACTGCTGGAGGTAATCCAGTTTGTTGGTCAGGCCGCGTAAATCGCCGCCGTGAAAAGTGCCAATTTCCGCCATACCGTCTTTATGACGTCCGTAACTCTGGTCATTACTGGGATCGCCGTTTTCGAAACGATCTGTCAGCACAAAGTAAACCGTGGCGTTATGCCAGTCGAAAGGGGCGGATGTGTCAGTTTCTGCCCGTTCCAGCAGGAGTAAACCGTTGCTGGTGGCAGCGGGTTGTAACATTATTTGACCGTTCTTCACTATCGCAATTTGCTGGCTGTAATAATCCCGTACGGCGGCTCCTTCCGGGAAAGTGGCGCTGACATCCACTGTGAGCGGTAATCCATCCCATTTCGGGCATTCACGGACCAGGCTTGCTACCGGTTCGGCGGCGTTCTGGATGGAAATCATCAATGTTGGCGTACCGGAGCGGGTGTCTATTTGCAGCGTATATTCGCCGTCCCTGAACAATCGCCATTGAGGCGGCGTGTTGCTACAAGGTTGCAGGGAAAGCATCTGATTGAGTTTTATCGCATCCGCAGGCTGCCAGCACTGTTGGTCAAAATTTAGCGTTAGTGGACGCGTACCTTTGGGCAACTGCGCGTGGCTGACAAATGTTCCTGTCCCCTGTTCGCTAAAGGCGGGAAACCCCGGAGAAGTCCAGCTGGCGGCAACGGCGAAGCCAGGAAGGAGTGTCAGAAAACAGGCGGCGAGTTTCATGGCGGATGAGTCCTTATTGCTGCGATTTCAGACAGTTTGCCAGCGATAAGCCAAACAAAACTCATCCCTGAGCGGTAAGTCCACAGGATGAGAAGCAAGGGTGAGCGATCTCGCGCAAAAAACGGCTGAATTTTGCGATAACCCCCACATTTTCTGCGATTTAGCGCCAATCTGAATCGTTAACACGTGACATAGTTTCAGATTTGGACTATTCCTTGGGGTGCTCTTGACAGCTATTTTTGATATGATTTGAGATTCAACTCTCAAATTTGTGAAAAATATAAGGTGTTGGAATGATTAAATCCGACCAGGAGACCTGATGATTTTGACTCCCATACGACGATATGGGGCGATGATTCTTATGTTACTCACTCTGGTGTTTTCGAGTGAGGTGTTAGCGAAGACGCACACAACAACAGCGAGTCAAAAGTCCCACTTAACTAAAGCTAGTAATAAACAGGTAAGCAGTAAACAAGAGTATTCTCGCAATAGTGCAAAGAGTAGTTCACTTCCTGATTTGCGAAAATACCCTTCCGGAACACCAAGGAAAAAGGCGTTTCTCCGGACCGTAATGCCTTACATTACCAGCCAAAATGCGGCCATTACTGCGGAACGTAACTGGCTCATTTCAAAACAGTATCAGGGCCAATGGTCACCTGCTGAGCGTGCGCGTCTGAAAGACATCGCCAAACGCTACAAGGTGAAGTGGTCCGGTAATACGCGAAAAATCCCGTGGAATACCTTGCTTGAACGCGTAGACATTATCCCCACCAGTATGGTGGCGACGATGGCTGCAGCAGAAAGCGGTTGGGGAACGTCGAAGCTGGCGCGCAACAACAACAACCTGTTCGGCATGAAATGCATGAAAGGACGTTGTACCAATGCGCCAGGTAAAGTGAAAGGGTACTCACAGTTTAGTTCTGTCAAAGAATCGGTGAGCGCCTATGTCACTAACCTGAATACGCACCCGGCTTACTCTTCGTTCCGTAAATCGCGTGCGCAGCTGCGTAAAGCGGATCAGGAAGTGACTGCCACAGCGATGATTCACAAGCTGAAGGGCTACTCGACCAAAGGGAAGAGTTATAACAACTACCTGTTCGCAATGTACCAGGATAACCAACGGTTAATCGCGGCGCATATGTAATTGCATTTCCTTGAGCCTTATCCGACTTGTCAGTCGGATAAGGCTTTTTACTTTGTCTCAGGCAGTTGAGCTACGAGCCTGAAGCGTTGTTGGTGCGTTTTATCATGCCTGGCGGGTAGGTCGGATAAGGCGTTCACGCCGCATCCGACAACCACGCAGCGTTACCTGATGTGACGCCGACAATTCTCATCATCGCTACAACATGACCTCGCTATTTACATCGCGATACTCTTTTGGCGTCGTGTCATATGCTTTTTTAAAAACAGAGTAGAAATATTGCAGCGATGGATAACCGCACATTTGCGATATCTCATTGATCGACAAGGTGGTTGAAATCAGCAGACTGCGCGCTTTCTCCAGCTTCTCGGCATGAATCATGGCATGGATGGTTTCACCCACCTCTTCTTTAAAACGCTTCTCAAGATTGGAGCGCGAGATCCCGACCGCATCCAGTACCTGATCCACTTTAATCCCTTTACAGGCGTGATTACGAATGTAATGCATGGCCTGAATAACGGCGGGATCGGTCAGCGAGCGATAATCTGTTGAGCGCCGTTCAATGACGCGAACTGGTGGGACCAAAATTCGCTGTAGCGGCATTTCTTCTTTATCTAATAATCGATGCAACAGTTTTGCCGCCTGATAGCCCATTTGCCGCGCGCCCTGAGCGACCGAAGAAAGGGCGACACGCGACAGATAGCGGGTCAGTTCTTCGTTATCGATGCCAATCACGCATAATTTTTCCGGTACGGGAATATGTAGATGTTCACATACTTGCAGAATATGCCGCGCTCGGGCGTCAGTAACGGCAATAATCCCGGTTTGCGGTGGTAGCGTTTGTAGCCAGTCTGCCAGCCGATTTTGCGCGTGTTGCCAGTTCTCTGGCGCGGTTTCTAACCCCTGATAAACCACTCCGCGATACTTTTCTTCGGCGACAAGCTGACGAAATGCATATTCGCGCTCAGTGGCCCAACGTTTGCCGCTTGATTCCGGAAGACCATAAAAAGCAAAGCGGTTAACGCCTTTCTCTTTTAAATGCAAAAATGCGCTTTCAACCAGCGCATAGTTATCGGTGGCAATGTAATGAACGGGTGGGTAACTTTCTGCAAGGTGATACGAGCCGCCAACCCCAACAATGGGGACGTCGACATCAGCCAGCGCTTGCTCGATCTGTTTGTCGTCGAAGTCGGCAATGACGCCATCTCCTAACCAGTCCTTGATTTTATCAATGCGGGCGCGGAAATCTTCTTCAATGAAAATATCCCATTCCGATTGTGACGCCTGTAAATATTCCCCTACGCCTTCTACTACCTGCCGGTCATAGGCTTTATTGGCATTGAACAGTAATGTGATGCGGTGACGTTTAGTAAACATGGTTCTTTTCCTGCTGAATCATGCAAAAACTCAAAACCGGTAATACGTAACCGGCTTTGAGAAAATTTTTATCAAAATCAAGAACGGCGTTTGGTTGCGGAGTCCATCCATACTGCCAGCAACAGAATCGCACCTTTAACGATATACTGCCAGAAGGTCGGTACATCCATCATACTCATGCCGTTATCCAGTGAAGCCATGATAAATGCCCCCATTACTGCTCCGGCAACGCTTCCCACACCGCCAGCCAGGCTGGTGCCGCCAATCACGCATGCTGCAATTGCGTCCAGTTCGGCGATATTTCCCGCAGAAGGTGAACCAGCGCCAAGTCGAGAACTAAGGATTAATCCGGCGATGGCTACCATTAATCCGTTAATCGCGAACACGGCAAGTTTGGTGCGTTCAACGTTAATCCCGGAGAGACGTGCTGCTTCCAGATTGCCGCCGATGGCATAAATGCGTCGTCCAAATGCCGTCCGCGTTGCCATAAACATTCCGCCGAGTAACAGCAACGTCAGCAGCAGAACAGGAGTGGGAACGCCACGGTAATCATTCAACAGCCAGATTGCGCCTAATACGATGATAGCGGTTAAAGCCTGGCGACCGACTACTGCGGTAGAGGCCGGAGACTGTAAACCCAAAGCCTGACGGCGCATTCTTCCGCGCCATTGCCAACCAACAAAAGCCATTAAGCCAAGCG
Source organism: Escherichia sp. XD33 (assembly GCF_019375075.1). Taxonomy (NCBI): domain Bacteria; kingdom Pseudomonadati; phylum Pseudomonadota; class Gammaproteobacteria; order Enterobacterales; family Enterobacteriaceae; genus Escherichia; species Escherichia sp. XD33. Next base: position 12,436 of record NZ_JAENDM010000049.1, on the reverse strand, counting down.
CGCCAATGATGAAGCCGGTACTGGCGGGGAGATAGCTTTGCCCAATTTGTGACATCGCGGCGCTGGTGGGGGATACAGTCGTGCCGTTGGTGATGCCAATGAGTATGCCGCGAAATGCCAACATGCCCGCGAGGGTGACAATAAATGAAGGGACTTTACGGTACGCGACCCACCATCCGTTCCAGGCACCGAGAAGCAGTCCCAGAACCAGCGTCACAATGATGGTAAGTGGCAAAGGCCAGCCTAACCAGACGTCACAAATCGCCGCGACGCCACCTAACAGCCCCATCATTGAGCCGACGGAAAGGTCGATTTCAGCAGAAATTATGACGAACACCATTCCTACCGCGAGGATGCCGGTAATCGCGGTCTGGCGTAACAGGTTGGAGACGTTACGGGCGCTTAAGTAGGCACCATCGGTGGTCCAGGTAAAGAACAGCATGATTGCGATGATAGCTGCAATCATCACGAAGACCTGCAAATTCAGTGATTTCAGCCCGGAGAAGCCACCGGATGTCGGTACGGCCAATTTCACTTCAGACGGATTGCTTTTCGACATGATGTTCGCTCCTCAATGCGGCTTCCATCACCTGCTCCTGAGTCAGGTTATGATTTATCAGGTTGGCTTTTAGTTTCCCTTCATGCATCACCAGTACACGATCGCTAAGGCCGAGCACTTCAGGTAATTCGGAAGAGATGACAATAACGGCAATACTCTGCTGGACGAGTTGGTTAATTAATTTGTAGATCTCGTATTTCGCGCCAATATCGATACCCCTGGTGGGTTCATCAAGAATGAGAATGCGCGGGTTAAGTAACAGACAGCGAGCGAGGATCGCTTTTTGCTGATTGCCGCCGCTCAAACGTCCAATAGCAAGGTCGGGGGACGACGTTTTAACTTTGAGTTGCTGGATTGATTCCAGAATACATTTTTGCTCTGCCGCGTCATCAAGCTGGCTAATGCCACCGGTAAATTTATTGAGTGCGGCGAGGGTAATATTTTTACCAACCGCCATTACCGGAACGATGCCGTCGCGCTTTCTGTCTTCGGGGACCATCGCAATCCCCTGGGCGATGGCTTGCTGACAGTTACGAATATCTACCTGTTTGCCATCAATATAAATTTTTCCTTCCCATTGTCCGGGCCACACACCAAACAGGCACTGAATGGTCTCGGTACGTCCGGCACCAACGAGTCCGGCAATACCCAATATTTCGCCACGTTTCAGGGAAAACGAGACATCATTAACTCGTTTAATATGACGATTAACCGGATGCCATGCCGTCAGATGTTCAATACGTAATATTTCATCTCCGGTGGTATGTGGTTCATTAGGGTAAAGCGCGGTTAACTCTCGCCCGACCATCATGGTGATAATATCGTCTTCACTCATTCCGGCAGCATCACGCGTACCAATGTGCTGTCCGTCGCGAATAACGCAAATCGTATCGGAAATCGCTTTGACTTCGTTGAGTTTGTGCGAAATATAAATACAGGCGATACCGTGCTGTTGTAGATCGCGAATAATATCCAGTAAAACCGACGTTTCCTGCTCAGTTAATGAGGCTGTCGGTTCATCGAGAATTAACAAGCGCACCTGTTTATTAAGTGCCTTGGCAATTTCAACCAGTTGTTGTTGCCCAAGCCCTAAATCGCCAACGCGGGTATCAGGTGAAATGGATAAACTGACCTGTGCGAGCAGCTTCTGACAGCGTAGCGTCATCAGGTCATAATCCATAATGCCATTGTGGGTTATTTCGTTACCCAGGAAGATATTTTCCAGCACGGTCAATTCTTTCACCAGGGCCAATTCCTGATGAATGATGGCGATACCTTTGCGTTCGGTATCGCGGATGTGACTCGCCTGAATCTCTTCTCCCGCAAAAATAATTTCGCCTTCGTAGGAGCCATGGGGATAAATACCACACAGCACTTTCATCAGCGTTGATTTACCAGACCCATTTTCCCCACAAAGTGAGACGATTTCGCCAGCATTCAACCGCAAGCAGACGTTATCAATCGCCTTCACACTGCCGAAGGTTTTGGTAATGTTCTTCATTTCAAGTAGATAAGGCATAACGACTCCACCTAAGCCAATTCATTCACGCGGCATGGAGAGAAATCACGCCCCCGCTCCGCGCTGGGGCGTAACGCTTACAGCTCGCTCTCTTTGTGGAATCCGTCTTTAATTACCGTATCTTTGATGTTGTTTTTATTCACATCGATCGGTGTCAGGAGGCGGGAGGGGACATCTTTCAGGCCATTATTCAGTGTGGTATCTGCTTTTGGTTCCTGACCATTGCCCAACTCAACGGCAATTTCTGCGGCAGTATTTGCCAACAACGTAATAGGTTTATACACCGTCATAGTTTGCGTACCGGCAGCAATACGTTTAATACCTGCGAGATCCGCATCCTGGCCGGAGATTGCTACTTTCCCTGATAAACCTTGCGCGCTTAATGCCTGAATTGCCCCACCTGCGGTGGCATCGTTTGAGGCAACTACAGCATCAATTTTGTTATTATTGGCGGTTAGCGCGTTTTCCATAATTTTCAATGCGTTTTCCGGTAACCAGCCATCAACCCATTGGTCACCAACGACTTTAATTTTTCCGGAATCAACGTAAGGTTTTAACACTTTCATTTGTCCGGCGCGGAACAGCTTGGCGTTGTTATCTACCGGCGAGCCGCCCATCAGGAAGTAATTACCTTGCGGAACAATATCGACCAGGGCTTTTGCCTGCAGTTCACCGACTTTTTCGTTATCGAAAGAAATATAAAAATCGATATCCGCATCGTTAATCATACGGTCGTAAGCTAATACTTTAATGCCTTCTTGTTTGGCTTCTTTTACAACGTTACTTAATACCTGACCGTTATACGGAATAATGACAAGAACATCGACATCCCGGTTTATCATGTTTTCAATCTGCGACATTTGTGTTTCTTCATTGCCATTTGCAGACTGTACAAATACTTTCGCGCCGAGAGATTCTGCCTTTTTCACAAAGATATCTCGATCTTTTTGCCAGCGTTCAAGACGGAGATCATCAATCGCCATACCTATTTTGACTTCTTTGGCGTGTGCAGCAACGTTGGTAAGCAGGAGTGAGGTGCAAAGGGTGAGTAGAATGTTCTTTATTTTCATGGTGTAGGGCCTTCTGTAGTTAGAGGACAGTTTTAATAAGTAACAATCACCGCGATAAACGTAACCAATTTTTAGCAACTAAACAGGGGAAAACAATTACAGATTTTTATCTTTCGATTACGATTTTTGGTTTATTTCTTGATTTATGACCGAGATCTTACTTTTGTTGCGCAATTGTACTTATTGCATTTTTCTCTTCGAGGAATTACCCAGTTTCATCATTCCATTTTATTTTGCGAGCGAGCGCACACTTGTGAATTATCTCAATAGCAGTGTGAAATAACATAATTGAGCAACTGAAAGGGAGTGCCCAATATTACGACATCATCCATCACCCGCGGCATTACCTGATTATGGAGTTCAATATGCAAGCCTATTTTGACCAGCTCGATCGCGTTCGTTATGAAGGCTCAAAATCCTCAAACCCGTTAGCATTCCGTCACTACAATCCCGACGAACTGGTGTTGGGTAAGCGTATGGAAGAGCACTTGCGTTTTGCCGCCTGCTACTGGCACACCTTCTGCTGGAACGGGGCGGATATGTTTGGTGTGGGGGCGTTTAATCGTCCGTGGCAGCAGCCTGGTGAGGCACTGGCGTTGGCGAAGCGTAAAGCAGATGTCGCATTTGAGTTTTTCCACAAGTTACATGTGCCATTTTATTGCTTCCACGATGTGGATGTTTCCCCTGAGGGCGCGTCGTTAAAAGAGTACATCAATAATTTTGCGCAAATGGTTGATGTCCTGGCAGGCAAGCAAGAAGAGAGCGGCGTGAAGCTGCTGTGGGGAACCGCCAACTGCTTTACAAACCCTCGCTACGGCGCGGGTGCGGCGACGAACCCAGATCCTGAAGTCTTCAGCTGGGCGGCAACGCAAGTTGTTACAGCGATGGAAGCAACCCATAAATTGGGCGGTGAAAACTATGTCCTGTGGGGCGGTCGTGAAGGTTACGAAACGCTGTTAAATACCGACTTGCGTCAGGAGCGTGAACAACTGGGCCGCTTTATGCAGATGGTGGTTGAGCATAAACATAAAATCGGTTTCCAGGGCACGTTGCTTATCGAACCGAAACCGCAAGAACCGACCAAACATCAATATGATTACGATGCCGCGACGGTCTATGGCTTCCTGAAACAGTTTGGTCTGGAAAAAGAGATTAAACTGAACATTGAAGCTAACCACGCGACGCTGGCAGGTCACTCTTTCCATCATGAAATAGCCACCGCCATTGCGCTTGGCCTGTTCGGTTCTGTCGACGCCAACCGTGGCGATGCGCAACTGGGCTGGGACACCGACCAGTTCCCGAACAGTGTGGAAGAGAATGCGCTGGTGATGTATGAAATTCTCAAAGCAGGCGGTTTCACCACCGGTGGTCTGAACTTCGATGCCAAAGTACGTCGTCAAAGTACTGATAAATATGATCTGTTTTACGGTCATATCGGCGCGATGGATACGATGGCACTGGCGCTGAAAATTGCAGCGCGCATGATTGAAGATGGCGAGCTGGATAAACGCATCGCGCAGCGTTATTCCGGCTGGAATAGCGAATTGGGCCAGCAAATCCTGAAAGGCCAAATGTCACTGGCAGATTTAGCCAAATATGCTCAGGAACATCATTTGTCTCCGGTGCATCAGAGTGGTCGCCAGGAACAACTGGAAAATCTGGTAAACCATTATCTGTTCGACAAATAACGGCTAACTGTGCAGTCCGTTGGCCCGGTTATCGGTAGCGATACCGGGCATTTTTTTAAGGAACGATCGATATGTATATCGGGATAGATCTTGGCACCTCGGGCGTAAAAGTTATTTTGCTCAACGAGCAGGGTGAGGTGGTTGCTGCGCAAACGGAAAAGCTGACCGTTTCGCGCCCGCATCCACTCTGGTCGGAACAAGACCCGGAACAGTGGTGGCAGGCAACTGATCGCGCAATGAAAGCTCTGGGCGATCAGCATTCTCTGCAGGACGTTAAAGCATTGGGTATTGCCGGCCAGATGCACGGAGCAACCTTGCTGGATGCTCAGCAACGGGTGTTACGCCCTGCCATTTTGTGGAACGACGGGCGCTGTGCGCAAGAGTGCACTTTGCTGGAAGCGCGAGTTCCGCAATCGCGGGTGATTACCGGCAACCTGATGATGCCCGGATTTACTGCGCCTAAATTGCTATGGGTTCAGCGGCATGAGCCGGAGATATTCCGTCAAATCGACAAAGTATTATTACCGAAAGATTACTTGCGTCTGCGTATGACGGGGGAGTTTGCCAGCGATATGTCTGACGCAGCTGGCACCATGTGGCTGGATGTCGCAAAGCGTGACTGGAGTGACGTCATGCTGCAGGCTTGCGACTTATCTCGTGACCAGATGCCCGCATTATACGAAGGCAGCGAAATTACTGGTGCTTTGTTACCTGAAGTTGCGAAAGCGTGGGGTATGGCGACGGTGCCAGTTGTCGCAGGCGGTGGCGACAATGCAGCTGGTGCAGTTGGTGTGGGAATGGTTGATGCTAATCAGGCAATGTTATCGCTGGGGACGTCGGGGGTCTATTTTGCTGTCAGCGAAGGGTTCTTAAGCAAGCCAGAAAGCGCCGTACATAGCTTTTGCCATGCGCTACCGCAACGTTGGCATTTAATGTCTGTGATGCTGAGTGCAGCGTCGTGTCTGGATTGGGCCGCGAAATTAACCGGCCTGAGCAATGTCCCAGCTTTAATCGCTGCAGCTCAACAGGCTGATGAAAGTGCCGAGCCAGTTTGGTTTCTGCCTTATCTTTCCGGCGAGCGTACGCCACACAATAATCCCCAGGCGAAGGGGGTTTTCTTTGGTTTGACTCATCAACATGGCCCCAATGAACTGGCGCGAGCAGTGCTGGAAGGCGTGGGTTATGCGCTGGCAGATGGCATGGATGTCGTGCATGCCTGCGGTATTAAACCGCAAAGTGTTACGTTGATTGGGGGCGGGGCGCGTAGTGAGTACTGGCGTCAGATGCTGGCGGATATCAGCGGTCAGCAGCTCGATTACCGTACGGGGGGGGATGTGGGGCCAGCACTGGGCGCAGCAAGGCTGGCGCAGATCGCGGCGAATCCAGAGAAATCGCTCATTGAATTGTTGCCGCAACTACCGTTAGAACAGTCGCATCTACCAGATGCGCAGCGTTATGCCGCTTATCAGCCACGACGAGAAACGTTCCGTCGCCTCTATCAGCAACTTCTGCCATTAATGGCGTAAACGTTATCCCCTGCCTGACCGGGTGGGGGATAATTCACATCTATATATCTCAGTAATTAATTAATATTTAGTATGAATTTATTCTGAAAATCATTTGTTAATGGCATTTTTCAGTTTTGTCTTTCGTTGGTTACTCGTAATGTATCGCTGGTAGATATGGAGATCGTTATGAAAACCTCAAAGACTGTGGCAAAACTATTATTTGTTGTCGGGGCGCTGGTTTATCTGGTTGGGCTATGGATCTCATGCCCATTGTTAAGTGGAAAAGGCTATTTTCTTGGCGTGTTAATGACAGCAACTTTTGGCAACTATGCATATCTTCGCGCAGAAAAACTCGGGCAACTGGATGATTTTTTTACCCATATCTGCCAGTTAGTTGCGTTAATCACTATCGGTCTCTTGTTTATCGGTGTTTTAAACGCACCTATCAATACTTATGAAATGGTGATCTATCCCATCGCCTTTTTTGTCTGCTTGTTTGGTCAAATGCGTTTGTTTCGCTCGGCATGAGCAACATAAAGCTCTTACATATTCAGGAATGAAAGGAATACTGTGATGGACAACAAAATATCAACCTATTCACCGGCCTTTAGTATTGTGTCATGGATAGCTCTCGTTGGTGGTATCGTTACCTATCTGTTAGGGCTATGGAATGCAGAGATGCAGTTAAATGAAAAAGGATATTATTTTGCCGTACTGGTATTAGGACTGTTTTCTGCGGCGTCTTATCAAAAGACCGTTCGGGACAAGTATGAAGGCATACCGACCACTTCCATTTATTATATGACCTGCCTGACTGTCTTTATTATCTCTGTTGCATTACTGATGGTAGGTCTGTGGAATGCGACATTATTACTCAGCGAAAAAGGTTTTTATGGACTGGCTTTCTTCTTAAGCTTGTTTGGTGCAGTAGCGGTGCAGAAAAATATTCGTGATGCCGGAATAAACCCACCAAAAGAAACACAGGTTACCCAGGAAGAATACAGCGAATAACTCACGTAAGCCCGGTCAGTCCAATGTGACCGGGCTTTTACTTAACTCACTAATCTGTTTCTGTCGATTCGTTGTACCAGCATAGAAAGTAACAAACTCGCTGCCAACGTCGCGCAAAAGATCCAAATAATATCCAGTATTGGCCAATTTTTAAGCTCAATTCCCCGGGTGCGCAGCGCATGGATAATCAAGGCGTGGAATCCGTATATACCCAATGAATGGCGGGAGATTAAGCCAAGTCCGCGAATGGTACGCGTATCCAGCGTGTTTTTAACCAGAGTCAATAGCGCGATTGCGCAGATAAAAACCATCGGCCCACAGTAAAGATACCAGGTATCGGCATAATTTCCGCGCCACTGCAATTCATATAATGTCCCGCGAGAGATAATAAAAACCCCCGTCGCAAACAGCGCGGCGCTCACCCACGACAGTGCTTTATGCTGTGTGTCCATCATCCCTATAGCGCGGCCCAACATGCCATACAGAATGTAGTAAAAAGTATCGCCATTGATATATAAGTTAATTGGCAGCCATTCAAAACCGTCAATTTTCTGCGGCACTGTGTTTGGGTTAGCGATAATGCCAATCACCGCCATTAGCACCAGCAACATTTTTCCGCCGACGTTCTTCACCTGAATCAGCGGTGAAACCAGATAAATCACCGCAATCGCGAAGAAAAACCACAAGTGGTAAAACACTGGCTTTTGCAGCAGGTTTTTCAGCGCTAACTCCATATTGATGGAGGTAAACAGCGCAATGTAGAGCAGTGCGATTGCGCTATAAAAAATCAGACATAAGCCGATACGCAAGAAATGGCGCGGCTGGGCGCTGCGTTCGCCAAAAAAGAGATAGCCGGAAATCATGAAAAATAGCGGCACGCTGACACGAGAGGCAGAATTCAGAACATTGGCGATATCCCATGTGACGGGGCTAACACTATGAGCATTGGTCACATACCAGGTAGTGGTGTGAATCATCACCACCATTAAACACGCTATCCCTCGCAGGTTATCAATCCAGTAAATTTTGGGCTGCATCTGTGTCTCTGTATCTGGTTAAAAAAAGTCTGACCGATAAATCATTTGGTTGGCGCACTGGAATAATCTGAGTTTTATCACTACAGCTTATAGAGGCTTAAGGAAATTCGTAAGATATCAGCCACTATACCGATATAAATAATAAGACTCACCTGCAAACCAGACGGTAATTTAATGATGATGAACGCTTTCTTTCCGGCAATGGCGCTTATGGTGCTAGTGGGTTGTTCTATACCGTCACCCGTGCAGAAAGCACAACGGGTAAAGGTTGATCCTCTGCGTTCGTTGAATATGGAAGCGTTATGCAAGGATCAGGCGGCAAAACGTTATAACACCGGCGAGCAAAAAATCGACGTCACCGCCTTCGAACAGTTCCAGGGAAGCTATGAAATGCGCGGTTATACCTTCCGTAAAGAGCAGTTTGTCTGTTCTTTTGACGCGGATGGCCATTTTTTGCATCTTTCCATGCGTTAAGCCCTGCTTTTTCCCGTTTCGTACTGTATATCTTCCATCCAGCGGGTATACTGATCCCTTCCTTTAAATCCACACGTATCCAGCACGAAATAATATGCAAAAGTTTGATACCAGGACCTTCCAGGGCTTGATCCTGACCTTACAGGATTACTGGGCTCGCCAGGGCTGCACCATTGTTCAACCATTGGACATGGAAGTCGGCGCGGGAACCTCTCACCCAATGACCTGTCTGCGCGCGCTGGGGCCAGAACCGATGGCGGCTGCTTATGTTCAGCCTTCTCGTCGCCCGACCGATGGTCGCTACGGCGAAAACCCCAACCGTTTACAGCACTACTATCAGTTCCAGGTGGTCATTAAGCCATCGCCGGACAATATTCAGGAGCTGTACCTCGGTTCTCTGAAAGAGCTGGGCATGGACCCGACTATTCACGACATCCGTTTCGTGGAAGATAACTGGGAAAACCCGACGCTGGGTGCCTGGGGACTGGGCTGGGAAGTGTGGCTGAACGGCATGGAAGTGACGCAGTTCACTTACTTCCAGCAGGTTGGTGGTCTGGAGTGTAAACCGGTTACCGGCGAGATCACCTACGGTCTGGAACGTCTGGCCATGTACATTCAGGGCGTAGACAGCGTTTACGACCTGGTCTGGAGCGACGGCCCGCTGGGTAAAACCACCTACGGCGACGTGTTCCATCAGAACGAAGTGGAGCAGTCCACTTACAACTTCGAATACGCGGATGTGGACTTCCTGTTCACCTGCTTCGAGCAGTACGAGAAAGAAGCGCAGCAGCTGCTGGCGCTGGAAAATCCGCTGCCGCTGCCAGCCTACGAGCGTATTCTGAAAGCCGCCCACAGCTTCAACCTGCTGGATGCGCGTAAAGCCATCTCCGTCACCGAGCGTCAGCGCTACATTCTGCGCATTCGCACCCTGACCAAAGCAGTGGCAGAAGCATACTACGCTTCCCGTGAAGCCCTCGGCTTCCCGATGTGCAACAAAGATAAGTAAGAGGCGGCTATGTCTGAGAAAACTTTTCTGGTGGAAATCGGCACTGAAGAGCTGCCACCAAAAGCACTGCGCAGCCTGGCTGAGTCCTTTGCTGCGAACTTTACTGCGGAGCTGGATAACGCTGGCCTCGCACACGGCACCGTTCAATGGTTTGCTGCTCCGCGTCGTCTGGCGCTGAAAGTAGCTAACCTGGCGGAAGCGCAACCGGATCGTGAAATCGAAAAACGCGGCCCGGCGATTGCCCAGGCGTTCGACGCTGAAGGCAAACCGAGCAAAGCGGCAGAAGGTTGGGCGCGTGGTTGCGGTATTACCGTTGACCAGGCTGAGCGTCTGACTACCGATAAAGGCGAATGGCTGCTGTATCGCGCCCATGTGAAGGGCGAAAGCACCGAAGCACTGCTGCCGAATATGGTTGCGACTTCTCTGGCGAAACTGCCGATCCCGAAACTGATGCGTTGGGGCGCAAGCGACGTGCACTTCGTGCGTCCGGTGCACACCGTGACCCTGCTGCTGGGCGACAAAGTCATTCCGGCAACCATTCTGGGCATTCAGTCCGATCGCGTGATTCGCGGCCACCGCTTTATGGGCGAGCCGGAATTCACCATCGATAACGCCGATCAGTATCCGGAAATTCTGCGTGAGCGTGGGAAAGTCATCGCCGATTACGAAGAACGTAAGGCGAAGATTAAAGCCGATGCCGAAGAAGCAGCGCGTAAGATTGGCGGTAACGCTGACTTAAGCGAAAGCCTGCTGGAAGAAGTGGCTTCGCTGGTGGAGTGGCCGGTCGTTCTGACCGCAAAATTCGAAGAGAAATTCCTCGCGGTGCCGGCTGAAGCGCTGGTTTACACCATGAAAGGTGACCAGAAATACTTCCCGGTGTATGCGAACGACGGCAAACTGCTGCCGAACTTTATCTTCGTTGCCAACATCGAATCGAAAGATCCGCAGCAGATTATCTCCGGTAACGAGAAAGTCGTTCGTCCGCGTCTGGCGGATGCCGAGTTCTTCTTCAACACCGACCGTAAAAAACGTCTTGAAGATAACCTGCCGCGCCTGCAAACCGTGTTGTTCCAGCAACAGTTGGGGACGCTGCGCGACAAAACTGACCGCATCCAGGCGCTGGCTGGCTGGATTGCTGAACAGATTGGCGCTGACGTTAACCACGCTACCCGTGCGGGTCTGCTGTCTAAGTGCGACCTGATGACCAACATGGTCTTCGAGTTCACCGACACCCAGGGCGTTATGGGGATGCACTATGCGCGTCACGATGGCGAAGCGGAAGATGTCGCGGTGGCGCTGAATGAGCAGTATCAGCCGCGTTTTGCTGGTGATGACCTGCCGTCCAACCCAGTAGCTTGTGCGCTGGCGATTGCTGACAAGATGGATACCCTGGCGGGTATCTTCGGTATCGGTCAGCATCCGAAAGGCGACAAAGACCCGTTTGCGCTGCGTCGTGCCGCGCTTGGCGTGCTGCGTATTATCGTTGAGAAGAACCTCAACCTTGATCTGCAAACGCTGACCGAAGAAGCGGTGCGTCTGTATGGCGATAAGCTGACTAATGCCAACGTAGTTGATGATGTTATCGACTTTATGCTCGGTCGCTTCCGCGCCTGGTATCAGGACGAAGGTTATACCGTTGATACCATCCAGGCGGTACTGGCGCGTCGTCCGACTCGTCCGGCTGATTTCGATGCCCGTATGAAAGCGGTATCGCATTTCCGTACCCTGGATGCAGCTGCTGCACTGGCGGCGGCGAACAAACGTGTATCTAACATTCTGGCGAAATCTGACGAAGTGCTGAGCGACCGCGTGAATGCCTCTACCCTGAAAGAGCCGGAAGAAATTAAACTGGCGATGCAGGTTGTGGTGCTACGTGACAAGCTGGAGCCGTACTTTACGGAAGGTCGTTACCAGGATGCGCTGGTCGAACTGGCTGAGCTGCGTGAACCGGTTGATGCTTTCTTCGATAAAGTGATGGTCATGGTTGATGACAAAGAATTGCGTATCAACCGTCTGACCATGCTGGAGAAACTGCGCGAACTGTTCCTGCGCGTTGCGGATATTTCGCTGTTGCAGTAATAACGCCGTTATTAAAAAGCCTGCCATCTGGCAGGCTTTTTTTATTATCGCTAAATAATACAGCAACCTTTAATAATCTTCTGCTGAATAAAGATTATCTCATATATTAATTTTATGAGATTTTTTTAGGATTATATCAAGGAGAAGAAACAAACTTATTAAGCTAGAATAGCCACGGGTGCTTGAGACTGTTTGTCTCAGGTATTCACCGAAAGGCAGACAGAGAAAAGCCCCACCTGACTATAAATCAAAGTTTGTACTGACCCCAAAAAGTTGGACAGTTAAACACGAGGCATATAGGTCTGATTCCGATATTCAATTGGAGTCAGACCTTTTAATTTCAGGCTAATTCTTCTGCTGTTGTAGTATTCAATATATTCCGTAACAGCATCCTTCAGTTCGCTTATATTACTGAACTCATCAAGATAAAAACACTCCGACTTTAAGGTTCCAAAGAAACACTCCACCACAGCATTATCCAGACA
>NZ_JAENDM010000048.1:0-30549 GCF_019375075.1 Escherichia sp. XD33 | reverse complement strand
GTAGGTGGACCAGTTGGTGATTCTGAACTTTTGCTTTGCCACGGAATGGTCTGTGTTGTCGGGAGGATGCGTGATCTGATCCTTCAACTCAGCAAAAGTTCGATTTATTCAACAAAGCCTATCCTGACGCGGAGTTAGTGGGGCGTTCGGAAGAGTAAATCCGCAAGCCTTCATCGCATCGACAAAACTATTTCCTTTGGCATCACAGATATTCCGCACGTCGTCAGGATTCGCCAGCCCAAAAATATTTTTACTGCCCCAGAAGACATACGGGAAGCGGCTGCCTTCTTCTTCTGCCATCGCCACCACTTCGACCGTACGTAGCGGCGCGCCGTATTGCGTTTTCAGCCAGTCAATTGCCAGCCACGCCGCCAGCGCGCCGAATTGCCCGTCAAGGTTACCGCCGTTAACCGCGGTATCGATATGCGAACCGCTCAGAACCACTTCCTGTGGATATTCGGTGCCATTCAGGCGACCGTATAAATTCCCCACTTCATCGAAACGTGTTTCCAGCCCGCTTGCTGCCATTCTTTTTTTAAATTGCTGCTGGGTTTCCAGCCATTCCGGCGAATAAAGTAAACGGGTCATCCCACCCGCTGGGTCAGCGCCAAAAGAGGAAAGCCAGGGCAGCGTTTCTTCTATAGCTTGACGGAAATGTGTAATCATAAGAAAGTCCTGTCTCAATAATTATTGCGCAAAGGGATTTTTCGTTTCGTATGACGTGTTATAAAGCGCGTCGGAAATTAAATACTGGTAAATATCATCAACAATTTCGATGCCTTCGACGGCGGCTTTGCGTTGTTTAATATCCTGATCCTGTCCGGGATAATAAACCTGATTAAAACCGGGCGCGGGGGTAATGGCATTTAATTCGCGCATGGTCTGGCTAAGATGTTGACGGAATAATTCGCTGGAGGAGAAAAAGTTCGGATTAATAACTATATGTAATTGCCCCAAATTACGCCCTGCGTGTAAATCGTCATACATCGAACTAACCTGTCGCCCGAACGGTAAGCCGAGTAAGACGCCTGAGAGGACGTCAATCATCATCATCAGGCCATACCCTTTTGGCCCGGCGGCGGGGAGCAGAGCATGTACCGCGAACGGATCGGTTGTTGGTACACCGTTTTTATCGACCGCCCAGGTATCCGGGATAGACATATTACGCGAGCGGGCGTCGAGCACTTTTCCCCATGCCTGTACGGTAGTCGCCATATCAAAGGTAAGGATCTCGTCGCCTTCTCCCGGCGCGGCAAAGGCCAGGGGGTTAGTACCGTAGTAAATTTCCGCGCCGCCAAACGGCACCACCATTGGATCGGACTGGCACATCGAAATGCCAATGAATCCGGCGCGGGCTGCCTGCTGCACAAAATAAGAGATTGCGCCGCTGTGACCCATCCGGCTGATACCGACCACCGCAACGCCATTTTGCTGGGCGGTTTTGATGGCATGTTCCATACCCATTTTCGCCGCGACCTGTCCGGCGGCATTGTCGGCATGTAAAATTGCCGAGCACGGCCCGGTTTCCTCAAGACGAAACTCCGGTTCGCGGTTGGTGCCGCCTTTTGAAATGCGTTCCGCGTAGTATTCCACGCGCACCGCGCCATGAGAGTGGATCCCTCTGGCATCGGCGTAAACCAATACTTCAGCCACGGTTGCAGCGTGCTCACGTTTTAACCCAGCCTGGCAGAGTTTATTCTCAATTAGCTGGTGGAGTGTTTCCCGACTGATTTTCATCTGTCTTCCTTTTTAACGACGGTGTGAAGCATGACTGCAATTAACATACAGGGAAAATATCTGGATTATGTGATCCAGACAGGCAAGAAAATATAGTTAGAATTTATTTGATAATCCGCTCACTTTTAACCTGATTTTTAAAACAACCACGCTTATTAAAAAATAATGAGTAATAGCCTGGCGGTTATTTGAATTCTTTTGTTAATAATTCCTGTGTGATATTCATCACCTTATTTACTCGTTGTCATCGATACCGTAATCGCCACATTAACACTGCTCGTGCAATTGCCATGGGTGCAATTTTTAAGGAGTTGTTATGATCCACGCCTTTATTAAAAAAGGGTGTTTTCAGGATTCGGTCAGTTTAATGATTATTTCACGAAAACTCAGCGAATCAGAAAATGTTGATGATGTTTCCGTAATGATGGGTACGCCCGCCAATAAAGCGTTATTAGATACCACAGGTTTCTGGCATGACGATTTTAATAACGCCACGCCGAACGATATTTGCGTGGCAATTCGTAGCGAAGCGGCGGATGCGGGGATCGCGCAGGCGATTATGCAGCAGCTTGAAGAGGCGCTAAAACAACTGGCGCAGGGGTCAGGCAGCAGCCAGGCGTTGACGCAGGTGCGTCGCTGGGACAGTGCCTGTCAGAAATTACCCGACGCCAGTCTGGCGCTGATTTCAGTGGCTGGCGAGTATGCGGCGGAGCTGGCGAACCAGGCGCTGGATCGCAACCTCAACGTGATGATGTTCTCCGATAACGTCACGCTGGAAGATGAAATCCAACTTAAAAGCCGCGCGCGGGAAAAAGGCTTGCTGGTGATGGGGCCGGACTGCGGTACGTCGATGATTGCCGGCACGCCGCTGGCTTTTGCTAACGTGATGCCGGAAGGCAATATTGGCGTCATTGGCGCTTCCGGTACCGGGATTCAGGAACTGTGTTCGCAGATTGCGCTGGCAGGGGAGGGAATTACTCACGCGATTGGCCTTGGCGGGCGCGACCTCAGCCGTGAAGTGGGCGGCATCAGTGCGCTGACGGCGCTGGAAATGCTCAGTGCAGACGAGAAAAGCGAAGTGCTGGCATTTGTTTCAAAACCGCCTGCCGAAGCTGTGCGTCTGAAAATTGTTAATGCCATGAAAGCAACCGGCAAACCGACGGTGGCGCTGTTTTTAGGTTATACCCCGGCGGTGGCCCGCGACGAGAATGTCTGGTTTGCCTCCTCGCTGGATGAGGCCGCACGCCTGGCTTGCCTGCTTTCACGCGTTACGGCGCGACGTAACGCGATAACGCCTGCCAGCAGCGGATTTATTTGCGGTTTGTATACCGGCGGTACCCTGGCTGCCGAAGCGGCGGGATTACTTGCTGGACACCTTGGCGTGGAAGCCGACGATACCCATCATCACGGCATGATGCTCGACGCCGATGGTCACCAGATTATTGACCTCGGCGATGATTTCTACACCGTCGGGCGTCCCCATCCGATGATCGACCCAGCCTTACGCAATCAGTTAATTGCCGATCTCGGCGCTAAACCGCAAGTGCGCGTATTGCTGCTTGATGTCGTGATTGGCTTCGGTGCGACCGCCGATCCTGCCGCCTCGCTGGTAAGCGCCTGGCAAAAAGCATGTGCCGCGCGTTCAGACAATCAACCACTGTATGCCATTGCCACGGTGACAGGCACTGAACGTGACCCGCAATGCCGCTCGCAGCAAATCGCCACGCTGGAAGATGCAGGGATCGCGGTAGTGAGTTCGCTGCCGGAAGCCACCTTGCTGGCGGCGGCACTGATTCGTCCGCTTTCGCCTGCCACTCAGCAACACACACCGTCATTACTGGAAAACGTCGCCGTGATTAACATCGGATTACGCAGCTTTGCGCTGGAGCTACAAAGCGCCAGCAAACCGGTTGTGCATTACCAATGGTCGCCAGTCGCCGGCGGCAATAAAAAACTGGCTCGTTTATTAGAACGTTTGCAATAAGGGGTTCCCATGTTTACATCAGTGGCGCAAGCCAATGCTGCGGTTATCGAACAAATTCGTCGCGCTCGTCCACACTGGCTGGATGTGCAACCGGCTTCTTCACTTATCAGCGAACTAAACGAGGGCAAAACACTGCTTCACGCCGGGCCGCCAATGCGCTGGCAGGAGATGACCGGACCCATGAAAGGGGCGTGCGTGGGCGCATGTCTGTTCGAAGGCTGGGCGAAAGATGAAGCGCAGGCGCTGGCAATACTGGAGCAGGGGGAAGTGAACTTCATTCCTTGTCACCATGTGAATGCCGTCGGTCCAATGGGCGGTATTACTTCTGCCAGTATGCCGATGCTGGTGGTTGAGAACGTGACCGACGGCAACCGGGCGTACTGCAACCTCAACGAAGGTATCGGCAAAGTGATGCGTTTTGGCGCTTACGGCGAAGATGTCCTGACTCGCCATCGCTGGATGCGCGATGTGTTAATGCCAGTATTAAGCGCGGCGCTGGGGCGCATGGAGCGCGGTATCGATCTCACGGCGATGATGGCGCAGGGCATTACGATGGGCGATGAGTTCCATCAACGCAATATTGCTTCCTCTGCACTGTTAATGCGTGCGCTGGCCCCACAAATTGCTCGCCTCGATCATGATAAACAGCACATCGCCGAAGTGATGGATTTCCTCAGCGTGACCGATCAGTTCTTCCTCAACCTCGCGATGGCTTACTGCAAGGCGGCGATGGATGCTGGCGCGATGATCCGCGCAGGCAGCATCGTCACGGCAATGACCCGCAACGGCAATATGTTCGGGATTCGGGTAAGCGGGCTGGGCGAACGCTGGTTTACTGCGCCTGTAAACACTCCGCAAGGTCTGTTTTTCACCGGCTTCTCGCAGGAGCAGGCGAACCCGGATATGGGCGATAGCGCGATTACCGAAACCTTTGGTATCGGAGGTGCGGCAATGATCGCAGCGCCTGGCGTAACGCGCTTTGTCGGTGCGGGTGGCATGGAAGCGGCCAGAGCGGTATCTGAAGAGATGGCGGAAATTTACCTTGAGCGCAATATGCAGTTGCAGATCCCAGGCTGGGATTTTCAGGGCGCGTGCCTGGGACTGGACATTCGTCGCGTGGTAGAAACCGGCATTACGCCACTCATCAATACCGGTATCGCCCATAAAGAGGCGGGGATCGGGCAGATTGGCGCAGGCACTGTGCGGGCACCGCTGGCGTGTTTTGAACAGGCGCTGGAAGCACTGGCTGAAAGCATGGGGATTGGTTGAGGAACGCGCAATGACGATCATCCATCCTCTGCTTGCCAGCCGTAGTGCACCGAATTATCGCCAGTCCTGGCGGTTAGCGGGAGTGTGGCGACGGGCGATTAACCTGATGACGGAAAGCGGCGAACTGTTAACGCTGCATCGTCAGGGTAGTGGTTTCGGCCCCGGAGGATGGATGCTTCGCCGTGCGCAATTCGATGCGTTATGCGGTGGATTATGCGGCAATGAACGACCACAGGTTGTGGCTCAAGGGATTCGCCTCAGGCGTTTCACGGTTAAACAGCCACAGCGTTATTGTTTGCTGCGTATTACGCCGCCTGCGCATCCTCAACCACTTGCAGCTGCATGGATGCAACGCGCGGAGGAAACCGGGCTTTTCGGGCCACTGGCGTTGGCGGCAAGCGATCCGCTGCCTGCTGAGTTACGCCAGTTTCGTCACTGTTTTCAGGCCGCGCTCAATGGCGTTAAGACCGACTGGCGGCACTGGCTGGGTAAAGGCCCCGGATTAACGCCGAGTCATGATGACACGCTGAGCGGAATGCTGCTGGCGGCCTGGTATTATGGCGCTTTAGATGCGCGCTCCGGTCGCCAGTTTTTTGCCTGTTCCGACAATCTGCAACTCGTTACCACAGCGGTGAGCGTCAGTTATTTACGTTATGCCGCGCAAGGATATTTCGCCTCGCCACTCCTGCACTTTGTTCATGCTCTGAGTTGCCCGAAACGTACCGCTGTTGCGATTGATTCGCTGCTGGCGCTGGGGCATACGTCAGGGGCAGATACACTGCTGGGGTTCTGGCTTGGTCAACAATTATTACAAGGAAAACCATGAAAACACTGGTTGTAGCTCTTGGGGGAAACGCCTTACTCCAGCGCGGTGAGGCGCTGACGGCAGAAAATCAATATCGCAATATCGCCAGTGCTGTACCCGCGCTGGCGCGCCTGGCCCGTTCTTATCGGCTGGCGATTGTTCACGGCAACGGGCCGCAGGTGGGGCTGCTGGCATTGCAGAATCTGGCGTGGAAAGAGGTAGAACCGTATCCGCTGGATGTGCTGGTGGCAGAAAGTCAGGGGATGATTGGCTATATGCTGGCGCAGAGTTTGAGCGCACAGCCGCAGATGCCGCCCGTGACGACGGTGCTGACGCGCATTGAGGTTTCGCCTGATGATCCGGCGTTTTTGCAGCCAGAGAAATTTATTGGTCCGGTTTATCAGCCAGAAGAACAAGAGGCACTGGAAGCGGCTTACGGCTGGCAGATGAAACGTGATGGTAAATATTTGCGCCGGGTGGTGGCGTCTCCGCAACCGCGTAAAATTCTCGACAGCGAAGCCATCGAGTTGTTGCTCAAAGAGGGGCATGTGGTGATTTGCAGTGGCGGCGGCGGTGTGCCTGTGACGGAAGATGGGGCAGGGAGTGAAGCGGTGATTGATAAAGATCTCGCTGCTGCGTTGCTCGCTGAGCAGATTAACGCCGATGGGCTGGTGATCCTCACTGATGCTGATGCGGTATATGAAAACTGGGGAACGCCGCAGCAACGCGCCATTCGCCATGCCACACCGGATGAGTTAGCGCCATTTGCCAAAGCCGATGGTTCGATGGGGCCGAAGGTAACGGCGGTGAGTGGTTATGTCAGAAGCCGTGGTAAACCCGCGTGGATTGGGGTGTTATCGCGAATTGAAGAGACGCTGGCGGGCGAAGCGGGGACCTGTATTTCGCTGTAGTCGTAGGCATTAGACATTTGTGCCTGATGCGACGCTTGACGCGTCTTATCAGGCCTACAACCGGTGCCGCATCCGGCAATTGGTGCACAATGCCTGATGCGATGCTTGACGCATCTTATCAGGCCTACAATGGGTACCGGATCGGTAGGCCGGATAAGGCGTTTACGCCGCATCCGGCAAGAATAGAGCACCAGTTAACCGAACTTACTCTGCGCCCAAATCACGCCGCTGGCATATTCCGGCGGCAGCAGCGGGATTAAGGCTTCCAGCGTCGCAGTCAGACGCGATGTGTCGCTGTCGGTCAAATTCAGATGCCCCACTTTACGCCCCGGACGGACTTCTTTGTCGTACCAGTGCAGATGCACCAGCGGCAATTTCAGCCAGTCATAATTCGCATCGCTACCAATCAGATTGATCATCACCGACGGATTATTCACTACTGGTTGCGGTAACGGCAGATCGGTAATCGCCCGCAGATGCAGCTCAAACTGGCTGATGCTGGCACCGTTTTGTGTCCAGTGACCGCTGTTATGCACACGCGGAGCCAGTTCGTTGATCAGCAGACCTTGCGGGGTGACAAAACACTCCATCGCCATCACGCCCACATAGCCCAGCTCCTGCATAATCGCCGACAGCATCTCTTCGGCTTGCGCCTGCTGCTGTGCGTTGGCCTGCGGAAAAGCGACGCTGGTGCGCAAAATACCGTCCTGATGCAGGTTATGCGTCAGCGGATAAAACACGGTACTGCCATCAAAGCCGCGCGCGCCAACCAGCGACACTTCACCAGAGAAGTTTATGCCCTGCTCGACAATACATTCGCCGTAGCATTCAGCCGGTAACTGCTCGGTTTCATCGGCGCGTAAACGCCATTGACCGCGACCGTCATAGCCACCAGTGCGACGCTTAACAATCGCCAGCTCACCTAAACGATCAAACACCGCAGGCCACTCGCTGCGTTCGGCAAGTAACTGCCACGGTGCAGTCGGCAGGTGGAGCTTATCGAAAAGCTGCTTCTGAGTCAGACGGTCAGCAATAATCGGGAACACATCGCGGTTCACAAAGGCCGGATGGCGCGCCAGCTCGCGGGTTAATGCGGTTTCCGGCCAGCGTTCTATCTCAGCGGTAATCACGCTTTGTTGAAAAGGCACCGCCGCCGGTTCAGCGTCCAGCCCGACTGGCCAGACAGCAATGCCTAACGGTTCGCCTGCCTGACGCAGCATACGGCCTAACTGCCCGTTACCGAGGACGCAAACCTGTTTCATGCCGCACCTCGCGGGTCCGGGTTTTCCAGTACTTCGTCGGTCTGGGCATTGCGCCAGTCATTCAGACGCTGGTGCAGTTCTTTATCATGAGTCGCAAGAATTTGTGCTGCCAGTAACGCCGCGTTTGCCGCGCCAGCTTTACCAATCGCCAGCGTACCCACCGGAATGCCGCGCGGCATTTGTACGATAGAATAGAGGCTATCGACACCGCTCAGTGCGGCGCTCTGTACTGGCACGCCCAGCACCGGCACCAGCGTTTTGGCGGCAATCATACCTGGCAGGTGCGCCGCGCCGCCTGCGCCCGCAATAATCACCTGATAACCGTTCTCTTCGGCGCTTTCGGCGAAGCTGAACAGTTTATCGGGGGTGCGGTGAGCAGAAACCACTTCAACGTGGTGCGGGACATTCAGGATTTCGAAGATTTCGGCGGCGAACTGCATGGTAGCCCAGTCGCTTTTGGACCCCATCACGATGGCGACACGCGCCGGATTATTGCGGGAAGACATGCGTCTTAAAACTCCTGTGGTGCACAACTCTCGGCTTTAGAGGGCACAGAGAATAGCACGGAAAGAGAGCAAGGAAAACGGTTGCGTGGCTGTGAAATCAGCAAAGTTGCGGGTTTTTTAAAACGGAAAATGAATTAGCTCAACGTCATCCGCCGTGACTTTCACCATCGAACCTTCCGTATGCCAGGCACCCAGTACCACGCGAAAAGCAGGTTGCTGATTGGCGATAAGTTCATGCACCGCCGGGCGATGGGTATGCCCGTGGATCAGCCATTGCACCTGATGTTTTTCCATCGCACTGACTACCGCGTTTTGGTTAACGTCCATGATCGCCAGCGATTTACTGCTATTGGCTTCTTTACTGTTCGCGCGCATTCGCGCGGCAATGCGTTTGCGCACAAACAACGGCAGAGCGAGGAATAGCATTTGCAGCCAGGGTTTGTGGACTTTGGCGCGAAAAGCCTGATAACCCGCGTCATCGGTGCACAGCGTGTCGCCATGCATAATCAACACCCGGCGACCATAAAGTTCGAGCACCTTTTCTTCCGGCAATAATGTCATGCCGCTTTCACGGGCAAAGCGTTTGCCGAGCAGAAAATCACGGTTGCCATGAATGAAATAACAGGGAACGCCGGAATCGGACACCGCTTTGATCGCTGCCGCCATCTGGCGATGGAGTGGGTTGGGATCGTCGTCGCCAATCCATGCTTCAAACAGATCGCCAAGAATATACAGCGCGTCGGCCTTGCGGGCTTCCCCCGCTAAAAAACGCAGAAAACCGGCGGTGATCGCCGGTTCTTCCACGCAGAGATGAAGATCTGCAATAAAGAGTGTCGCCACGATTACTCGCTAACGGTCACGCTTTCAATGATAACGTCTTCTTTTGGCACGTCCTGGTGCATACCGCTACGACCGGTTGCAACACCTTTGATTTTGTCTACCACGTCCATGCCGTCAACCACTTCAGCAAACACGCAGTAGCCCCAACCTTGCAGGCTTTCGCCAGAGAAGTTCAGGAAGTCGTTATCAACCACGTTGATGAAGAACTGTGCAGTTGCAGAGTGCGGAGCCTGAGTACGTGCCATTGCCAGCGTACCACGGGTATTTTTCAGGCCGTTGTTGGCTTCGTTTTTGATCGGTTCTTTGGTGGCTTTTTGTTTCATGCCCGGTTCAAAACCGCCGCCCTGAATCATAAAGCCGTTGATAACACGGTGGAAAATGGTGTTGTTGTAAAAACCTTCGCGGCAGTAGTCCAGGAAGTTTTTAACTGTTTCAGGTGCTTTATCGTCAAAAGTTTTGATGACAATATCGCCGTGATTGGTGTGGAAAGTAACCATTTTTGCATCCTGTTCCGTTTGATTGGTGCTTCAACCCAGTTCGGGTCATATATAGGGTGGTGTTATAGCATAACCGCACGATCGGATCATCACGCAATGTATGCTGATTCGCGCGGGAAATATGGGTATTATACGCAACTCAATTACCCACACATGTCTAAACGGAATCTTCGATGCTAAAAATCTTCAATACTCTGACACGCCAAAAAGAGGAATTTAAGCCTATTCACGCCGGGGAAGTCGGCATGTACGTGTGTGGAATCACCGTTTACGATCTCTGTCATATCGGTCACGGGCGTACCTTTGTTGCTTTTGACGTGGTTGCGCGCTATCTGCGTTTCCTCGGCTATAAGCTGAAGTATGTGCGCAACATTACCGATATCGACGACAAAATCATCAAACGCGCCAATGAAAATGGCGAAAGCTTTGTGGCGCTGGTGGATCGCATGATCGCCGAAATGCACAAAGATTTTGATGCGTTGAACATTCTGCGCCCGGATATGGAGCCGCGCGCGACGCACCATATCGCAGAAATTATTGAACTCACTGAACAACTGATCGCCAAAGGTCACGCTTATGTGGCGGACAACGGCGACGTGATGTTCGACGTCCCGACCGATCCAACTTATGGCGTGCTGTCGCGTCAGGATCTCGACCAGCTGCAGGCAGGCGCGCGCGTTGACGTGGTCGACGACAAACGCAACCCAATGGACTTCGTTCTGTGGAAGATGTCGAAAGAGGGCGAACCGAGCTGGCCGTCTCCGTGGGGCGCGGGTCGTCCTGGCTGGCACATTGAATGTTCGGCAATGAACTGCAAGCAGCTGGGTAACCACTTTGATATCCACGGCGGCGGTTCAGACCTGATGTTCCCGCACCACGAAAACGAAATCGCGCAGTCCACCTGTGCCCATGATGGTCAGTATGTGAACTACTGGATGCACTCGGGGATGGTGATGGTTGACCGCGAGAAGATGTCCAAATCGCTGGGTAACTTCTTTACCGTGCGCGATGTGCTGAAATACTACGACGCGGAAACCGTGCGTTACTTCCTGATGTCGGGCCACTATCGCAGCCAGCTGAACTATAGCGAAGAGAACCTGAAGCAGGCGCGTGCGGCGCTGGAGCGTCTCTACACTGCGCTGCGCGGCACAGATAAAACCGTTGCGCCTGCCGGTGGCGAAGCGTTTGAAGCGCGCTTTATTGAAGCGATGGACGACGATTTCAACACCCCGGAAGCCTATTCCGTGCTGTTTGATATGGCGCGTGAAGTAAACCGTCTGAAAGCAGAAGATATGGCAGCGGCGAATGCAATGGCATCTCACCTGCGTAAACTTTCCGCCGTATTGGGCCTGCTGGAGCAAGAACCGGAAGCGTTCCTGCAAAGCGGCGCGCAGGCAGACGACAGCGAAGTGGCTGAGATTGAAGCGTTAATTCAACAGCGTCTGGATGCCCGTAAAGCGAAAGACTGGGCGGCGGCAGATGCGGCGCGTGACCGTCTTAATGAGATGGGGATCGTGCTGGAAGATGGCCCGCAAGGGACCACCTGGCGTCGTAAGTAATTGCGCTATTGCCGGATGCGAGTTTTCGCATCCGGTTATCGTCTGCGCCACCACAACATTCCCATCAGTAGCATCCCCGGCAACCACACCCACATCAATTCAGAAATAATCACCTGATGCCCGTACGCTGTGGTGTAACGAGACAATGCAAACGGCGCGACTTTAATCACCTGCCAGGGAGCGAAAAAGCGTTCATCTGACCACGGCCACAGCCAGCCAACCCCTTTACCGCCAGTGGTTACCGAATCCAGCAAGCTGTGCGATAGCAACGAGACGGTTAAAAACAGCCAGCAGCGAATCAGCCCAGCCCTGAACCATCGACGTCCAATCAGCACACATAACAGCGGGACAACAAACGCAAACACCAGCGAATGGGTAAACCCGCGATGACCAAAAACATTGCCGTAAGCAACGCCAAAATTAAACGACAAGACGTCGGCATCGGGCAGCATCGCCAGGATGATTCCGGCAAATAACAGGCGCGGAGGGATGACTTTCGAACCCAACCCTAAACCAATGCATAGGGGAACGGCGGCGTGCGTAATAACGGTTGGCATGATGGTCGCTTCGGCAAAATGTCGATGCTATCAGCATGGATGAACGGGGCGTAGAGGGCAAAAGTCTGAAAAGAGAACCGGCCTGTTGATACAGGCCGGGAAAGGGATCAGGCAACAACCTGTACGCTGTGACCTGCAAAACTCACTGTCTGACCGGCGACGATTTTGCAGCGTTTGCGCGTTTCAACCGCACCGTCGACTTTCACCTGGCCTTCGGCAATCGCGATTTTCGCCTGCGCGCCGCTTTCGCTCCAGCCTTCCAGTTTCAGCAAGTCGCACAGCTCAACGTGCGGATGTTTACCTAAAGAAAATGTCGCCATGTTACTCATCCTGTGGATCATGATATTCAACGCACGCCTGTAGCGTGTTTTCAATCAGCGTGGCAACCGTCATCGGGCCAACGCCGCCGGGAACAGGCGTAATGTATGAGGCGCGTTTAGCCGCGTCTTCAAACACGACGTCGCCCACAACTTTGCCATTTTCCAGACGGTTGATGCCGACATCAATCACAATTGCGCCTTCTTTGATCCAGTCACCGGGAATAAAGCCTGGCTTGCCAACGGCAACGATCAATAGATCGGCATTTTCTACGTGATGACGCAGATTTTTAGTGAAGCGGTGAGTCACTGTAGTGGTGCAACCTGCCAGCAGCAGTTCCATGCTCATCGGGCGGCCAACGATATTCGATGCGCCAATCACCACGGCGTTGAGGCCGAAGGTATCAATGTTGTAACGCTCAAGCAGCGTGACGATACCGCGCGGGGTGCAGGGACGCAGACGCGGCGCGCGCTGGCACAGACGACCGACGTTGTAAGGATGGAAACCGTCCACGTCTTTGTCCGGATGAATACGTTCCAGCACTTTGACGTTATCAATACCCGCCGGTAACGGCAGTTGAACCAGAATGCCATCGATGGTGTTGTCGGCATTCAGCGTATCGATAAGCTCCAGCAGCTCCGCTTCGCTGGTGGTTTCCGGGAGGTCATAAGAGCGGGAGACGAACCCGACTTCTTCACAAGCCTTGCGTTTGCTTGCGACATAAATTTGCGATGCAGGGTTACTACCCACCAGCACAACGGCCAGTCCTGGTGCCCGCAGTCCGGCTGCAATACGCGCCTGAACTTTTTGAGCAACTTCAGAGCGCACCTGCTGCGCAATCGTTTTACCGTCAATAATCTTTGCTGCCATCAGAGAGAGGATTCCATCTGTTACGTAGGTCGAAGGGGATGCGCCTATTTTGTCAGAAGCGGGGCGCGCTGTCAGGTTTCGTTTCAGATTTATCGCGTGAAGCGACCTCTTGCGAAGGTGAGGCGCACCGTCGCTGAGACTGAAAGCTTCATTTTTCGTCCATGATGGCGTTGTAAATCTGGAACTGATTTATTTCCTTGTCTAAGGATTAAGATAATTTAAGAAATACCTGACAATATAAAAAGAATTTTCAGCCTGGTAATTTACCGCTTCAGGTCTATATTTGTGTTGAATATATTATGCGCGGAAGTATTCATCTAACGGGGCTCTCTATTTTTTAGAATAGAGTGCATATTTTCAATTAAGACATTCTTAGAGGATAAAAAGGAATTTACTACTATCAGTGTCTTAAATAAAGTAATCGGTTATATACGGATGTGGAGTCGATAAATGAGATTGAAGGAATATATATGAAATTAAGATTTATTTCGTCTGCGCTGGCTGCCGCACTATTCGCCGCTACGGGTAGTTATGCTGCCGTTGTAGATGGCGGTACAATTCACTTTGAAGGCGAACTGGTGAATGCTGCCTGTTCAGTGAATACTGACTCGGCAGACCAGGTTGTCACACTCGGTCAATATCGTACCGATATTTTCAATGCTGTTGGTAATACCTCTGCATTAATTCCATTCACCATTCAGTTGAACGACTGCGATCCTGTTGTTGCCGCTAATGCTGCCGTTGCATTTTCTGGTCAGGCTGATGCAATCAATGATAATTTATTGGCCATTGCATCCAGTACCAATACAACAACAGCAACGGGTGTCGGTATTGAAATACTTGATAATACATCCGCAATTCTCAAACCTGATGGGAATAGCTTCTCAACCAACCAGAACTTGATCCCCGGGACCAACGTTCTTCATTTTTCTGCACGTTATAAAGGCACCGGTACAAGTGCATCAGCAGGGCAAGCAAATGCTGACGCGACTTTTATTATGAGATATGAATAATCAAAACCACGTTGTTTTGAATTATATATCACGTCTTATAACAAAGTAATGTACCGGTTGTCTGAAGCGGTATGGTGGCAATGTAAATCGAAATCATGTTCACTTTGTATCATGCCGCTTTATTAAATGAAAAGGGAATGATGTGTTGTAAGAAACCAAAGCAATCATTTCTTTATATTCCTTATTTTTGCCGTCAGGAATACACAAGGCGTATTAACTATGATGACTAAAATAAAGTTATTGATGCTCATTATATTTTATTTAATCATTTCGGCCAGCGCCCATGCTGCCGGAGGGATCGCATTAGGTGCCACGCGTATTATTTATCCCGCTGATGCTAAACAGACTGCGGTATGGATTAGAAATAGCCATACCAATGAGCGCTTTCTGGTCAATTCGTGGATTGAAAACAGCAGCGGTGTAAAAGAAAAGTCATTCATCATTACACCGCCACTGTTTGTTAGTGAACCCAAAAGCGAAAATACTTTGCGTATTATTTACACCGGTCCACCGCTGGCAGCAGATCGTGAGTCTCTGTTCTGGATGAATGTTAAGACGATCCCTTCGGTAGATAAAAATGCATTGAACGGCAGGAATGTTTTGCAACTGGCGATTTTATCGCGCATGAAATTATTTCTCCGTCCAATTCAATTACAAGAATTACCCGCAGAAGCGCCGGACACACTCAAGTTTTCGCGATCCGGTAACTATATCAATGTTCATAATCCATCACCTTTTTATGTCACCCTGGTTAACTTACAAGTGGGCAGCCAAAAGTTGGGGAATGCTATGGCTGCACCCAGAGTTAATTCACAAATTCCCTTACCCTCAGGAGTGCAGGGAAATCTGAAATTTCAGACCGTTAATGATTATGGTTCAGTAACTCCGGTCAGAGAAGTGAACTTAAACTAACCGAATCATCTGACAATATCAGAGCTAATTATGAAAATACCCACTACTACGGATATTCCGCAGAGGTATACCTGGTGTCTGGCCGGAATTTGTTATTCATCTCTTGCCATTTTACCCTCCTTTTTAAGCTATGCGGAAAGTTATTTCAACCCGGCATTTTTATTAGAGAATGGCACATCCGTTGCTGATTTATCGCGCTTTGAGAGAGGTAATCATCAACCTGCGGGCGTGTATCGGGTGGATCTCTGGCGTAATGATGAGTTCATTGGTTCGCAGGATATCGTATTTGAATCGACAACAGAAAATACAGGTGATAAATCAGGTGGGTTAATGCCCTGTTTTAACCAGGTACTTCTTGAACGAATTGGCCTTAATAGCAGTGCATTTCCCGAGTTAGCCCAGCAGCAAAACAATAAATGCATCAATTTACTGAAAGCTGTACCTGATGCCACAATTAACTTTGATTTTGCAGCGATGCGCCTGAACATCACTATTCCTCAGATAGCGTTGTTGAGTAGCGCTCACGGTTACATTCCGCCTGAAGAGTGGGATGAAGGTATTCCTGCTTTACTCCTGAATTATAATTTCACCGGTAACAGAGGTAATGGTAACGATAGCTATTTTTTTAGTGAGCTCAGCGGGATTAATATTGGCCCGTGGCGTTTACGCAACAATGGTTCCTGGAACTATTTTCGCGGAAATGGATATCATTCAGAACAGTGGAATAATATTGGCACCTGGGTACAGCGCGCCATTATTCCGCTGAAAAGTGAACTGGTAATGGGAGACGGCAATACAGGAAGTGATATTTTCGATGGCGTTGGATTTCGTGGTGTACGGCTTTATTCTTCTGATAATATGTATCCTGATAGCCAGCAAGGGTTTGCCCCAACGGTACGTGGGATTGCCCGTACGGCGGCCCAGCTAACGATTCGGCAAAATGGTTTTATTATCTATCAAAGCTATGTTTCCCCCGGCGCTTTTGAAATTACAGATTTGCACCCGACATCTTCAAATGGCGATCTGGACGTCACCATCGACGAGCGCGATGGCAATCAGCAGAATTACACAATTCCGTATTCAACAGTGCCAATTTTACAACGCGAAGGGCGTTTCAAATTTGATCTGACGGCGGGCGATTTTCGTAGCGGTAATAGTCAGCAATCATCACCTTTCTTTTTTCAGGGCACGGCACTCGGTGGTTTACCACAGGAATTTACTGCCTACGGCGGGACGCAATTATCTGCCAATTACACCGCCTTTTTGTTAGGGCTGGGGCGCAACCTCGGGAACTGGGGCGCAGTGTCGCTGGATGTAACGCATGCGCGCAGTCAGTTAGCCGACGACAGTCGTCATGAGGGGGATTCCATTCGCTTCCTCTATGCGAAATCAATGAACACCTTCGGCACCAATTTTCAGTTAATGGGTTACCGCTATTCGACACAAGGTTTTTATACCCTTGATGATGTTGCGTATCGTCGAATGGAGGGGTACGAATATGATTACGATTACGACGGTGAGCATCGCGATGAACCGATAATCGTGAATTACCACAATTTACGCTTTAGCCGTAAAGACCGTTTGCAGTTAAATATTTCACAATCACTTAATGACTTTGGCTCGCTTTATATCTCTGGTACCCATCAAAAATACTGGAATACTTCGGATTCAGATACGTGGTATCAGGTGGGGTATACCAGCAGCTGGGTTGGCATCAGTTATTCGCTCTCATTTTCGTGGAATGAATCTGTAGGGATCCCCGATAACGAACGTATTGTCGGACTTAATGTTTCAGTGCCTTTCAATGTTTTGACCAAACGTCGCTACACCCGGGAAAATGCGCTCGACCGCGCTTATGCCTCCTTTAACGCCAACCGTAACAGCAACGGGCAAAATAGCTGGCTGGCAGGTGTAGGTGGGACCTTACTGGAAGGCCACAACCTGAGTTATCACGTAAGCCAGGGTGATACCTCGAATAATGGGTACACGGGCAGCGCCACGGCAAACTGGCAGGCCGCTTACGGTACGCTGGGGGTCGGGTATAACTACGACCGCGATCAACATGACGTTAACTGGCAGCTGTCTGGCGGTGTGGTCGGGCATGAAAATGGCATAACGCTGAGCCAGCCTTTAGGGGATACCAATGTTTTGATTAAAGCGCCTGGCGCAGGCGGTGTACGCATTGAAAATCAAACTGGCATTTTAACCGACTGGCGCGGCTATGCGGTGATGCCGTATGCCACGGTTTATCGGTATAACCGTATCGCGCTTGATACCAATACGATGGGGAATTCCATCGATGTTGAAAAAAATATTAGCAGCGTTGTGCCGACGCAAGGCGCGTTAGTTCGTGCCAATTTTGATACCCGCATAGGCGTGCGGGCGCTCATTACCGTTACCCAGGGCGGAAAACCGGTGCCGTTTGGATCACTGGTACGGGAAAACAGTACCGGAATAACCAGTATGGTGGGTGATGACGGGCAAGTTTATTTAAGTGGTGCGTCATTGTCTGGTGAATTACTGGTTCAGTGGGGAGACGGCGCGAACTCACGCTGCATTGCGCACTATGTATTGCCGAAGCAAAGCTTACAGCAAGCCGTCACTGTTATTTCGGCAGTTTGCACACATCCTGGCTCATAAAGGAAATTATCAATAAGATAATCTGCAGATTATTATTGGCGATGGCATGTTTGTGTCTGGCAAACATATCCTGGGCTACTGTTTGTGCAAATAGTACTGGCGTAGCAGAAGATGAACACTATGATCTCTCAAATATCTTTAATAGCACCAATAACCAGCCAGGGCAGATTGTTGTTTTACCGGAAAAATCCGGCTGGGTAGGTGTCTCAGCAATTTGTCCACCCGGTACGCTGGTGAATTATACATACCGTAGTTATGTCACCAACTTTATTGTTCAGGAAACTATCGATAATTATAAATATATGCAATTACATGATTATCTATTAGGTGCGATGAGTCTGGTTGATAGTGTGATGGATATTCAGTTCCCCCCGCAAAATTATATTCGGATGGGAACAGATCCTAACGTTTCGCAAAACCTTCCATTCGGGGTGATGGATTCTCGTTTAATATTTCGTTTAAAGGTTATTCGTCCCTTTATTAACATGGTGGAGATCCCCAGACAGGTGATGTTTACCGTGTATGTGACATCAACGCCTTACGATCCGTTGGTTACACCTGTTTATACCATTAGTTTTGGTGGCCGGGTTGAAGTGCCGCAAAACTGCGAATTAAATGCCGGGCAGATTGTTGAATTTGATTTTGGTGATATCGGCGCATCGTTATTTAGTGCGGCAGGGCCGGGGAATCGACCAGCTGGCGTCATGCCGCAAACCAAGAGCATTGCGGTCAAATGTACGAATGTTGCTGCGCAGGCTTATTTAACAATGCGTCTGGAAGCCAGTGCCGTTTCTGGTCAGGCGATGGTGTCGGACAATCAGGATTTAGGTTTTATTGTCGCCGATCAGAACGATACGCCGATTACGCCTAACGATCTCAATAGCGTTATTCCTTTCCGTCTGGATGCAGCTGCGGCAGCCAATGTCACACTTCGCGCCTGGCCTATCAGTATTACCGGTCAAAAACCGACCGAGGGGCCGTTTAGCGCGCTGGGGTATTTACGCGTCGATTATCAATGAGGTACGGAGAATGAGAAGAGTACTCTTTAGCTGTTTCTGCGGGTTACTGTGGAGTTCCATTGGATGGGCAGCTGACCCTTTAGGAACGATTAATATCAATTTGCACGGTAACGTTGTTGATTTCTCCTGTACCGTAAACACAGCGGATATTGATAAGACGGTAGATTTAGGCAGATGGCCTACGACACAATTACTGAACGCTGGCGATACCACGGCACTCGTCCCTTTTAGCCTGCGGCTGGAGGGATGTCCTCCGGGTTCAGTTGCGATTTTATTTACGGGAACGCCGGCATCCGATACCAACCTGCTGGCTCTGGATGATCCCGCAATGGCACAAACCGTTGCCATCGAATTACGTAATAGCGATCGCTCCCGGCTCGCACTGGGGGAGGCGAGCCCGACTGAGGAAGTAGATGCAAATGGCAATGTCACACTAAACTTTTTTGCCAATTATCGAGCGTTAGCCAGCGGTGTTCGGCCAGGTGTGGCGAAAGCGGATGCGATATTTATGATCAATTATAATTAATATTATATTAATTCGTATAATTTGGCGTAGTCGATAAGCTCTACAATTGAATGCAAACCTAGCTTGCCATAAATATTAGATTTATGCGCACTAACTGTTTTATTGCTAAGTAATAACTTATCGGCAATTTCTTTATTAGATAATCCGCTAACCAGATAACGTAATATGGTCACTTCACGATTAGATAGCACAGTGATCGTTGAACTATTCGTACTACATTTATTGCTTTTTATATAGTTAAGCGTTTCGCTAGGAAAAAACGTGTATCCGGAGAGGATCATCTGAACGGCATGAAAAATATCATTCTGATCATTGCATTTACTGACAAAACCGTTAGCACCAGCTTGTATCGCTCTGCCAGCATAAAAGCATTCTGATTTCGATGATAAAAATAACACTTTCACTGTGCTCTGGATTTGTTTGATCCTTTTCAGGAAGGTAAAACCGTCTGTTCCGGGTAAGTCTATATCCATAATGATTAAATCAACAGGACGGGTTCGGAGATAATCGATGGTTATGCGGTAATCATCCGTTTTCAGGACAATCTGCAATTCACTGTTTTTTTGCAACAGAACTTCAATAGACATTCTGATGATAGGATGAGTATCCATAATGATCACCGACGTTGGTTTCATAGTTACCAGTCTCATAGGAGCGGACAATTTTCCGTTAGGGCGGTAAATTGTACTTTGATACATGAAAATACGGGTTTTCTTGATTCAGACGCGCAGCGGTGTGCGTTTGTTTGCCACTATAGCGAAATAAATCAGAAAATCAGACGCGGTCGTTCACTTGTTCAGCAACCAGATCAAAAGCCATTGACTCAGCAAGGGTTGACCGTATAATTCACGCGATTACACCGCATTGCGGTATCAACGCGCCCTTAGCTCAGTTGGATAGAGCAACGACCTTCTAAGTCGTGGGCCGCAGGTTCGAATCCTGCAGGGCGCGCCATTTCTTCTTCATTTATGCCCGTCTTATCCGTTTCCGCTTTGCCCTTCACCACATCACTTTTTGTCGCTGTTTGGCGAGATAATTCAACGGTGTCAGGCCGTAAAACGCCTTAAAAACAGAGATAAAGTACGACGTGCTGCTATAGCCACATAATTGCGCCACCTGAGTGATATTTTTGTTATCCATCAATAACATCTGTACGGCGTAACGCATACGACACTCTGTGACAATCTGGCTATAGCTGGTATTTTCGTTTTTTAATTTCTTTTTGAGCAGGCTGGGGCTTAAACATAGCGAACTGGCGACAATTCGCAGATTCCAGTAGTGCTGAATATCGCTTTGAATAATGCGGCAGACGCTGTCGCGGACGCTGCTGCGTAAGATATACATCAGTAGGGCAATAAACCGCGATTGCTCAAGAAAGTTAGACAATACGGTAAAAAGCAATGCGCGCGTCAACTCCGCTTCGCAGGGTTTGCTGGGTTGCTGCTTGCTGTGGTTGGCGGCTAGCCGGAACACTTCCGGTGTACGGCTATGACAAGCGATAACCGGGGTAGCCAGCCGCGACCAGGGCTTTACACAGGTTAAGTTCTTATTTAAAAACAACAGATAATCGTTGATGATGTTACGGTTGATGTGGGTGATTAATACGTGATTTAACGTTGAGAGTTCAATGACGTTATTGTTGCACGCGAAGGCGGCCAGGTAGTTTTTCGGAAGGGTAAACGTAGCATGGTTATTGACGCTTACCTCTACCTCTTTTTCGGTCAGGATCACCACGCAAGGTTTACTGCTGCTCAATTGCATTTCGCACTCCTCAGATATCAGAAACTCCGCTCAAAGGATCTATGCTTCCTGCATGAGTGATCGGCCCGTTCGCCGATAACGATCTTCTTTCTTTAGCACGCTTTTTAGCAATTAATCTTGATGGAATTCTGACGAGAGCGAAAGAGGTAAGCCAGGTCGTACCCGACTTACCTGGAGGAGATTTAATACTCGAGAATGCCGTGCGCGACGGGCAAATAGCGCAGAGAGAAATAGAGAGTGTCTTTACCGCAAGAGGAACGTTTCGCTAACAGCGAGGCAATTTCTGCGTCCGGTTTCGGTTTCGCTGTAAAGGTTTTGCCTTTGCCGGCGACAAACAGTTCATAAACAATGCCGCTTGCTGGGGCGGAGCTTTGGCAATCGGCGCTGGCCTGTAGATAACGTTCACGCTGTTCAGCGGTAAGTTTATCCACGCCGCTGCCATCCTGTACCCAGACATTAACGCCGGTTGCTTTAACGTGTTCCAGCAGTTGGCGATAGCCATCGGGCGACATGTTTCCGGCGAAAAAACTACTGATATAAACCGGTTTTGCTGAAACATCGCTAATCAGCCGCTGCTCGTTGTTTAACCATGTTAGCAAAGGCTGACGGGCGGCTTCGCTGCGCCAGTTCAGGTCGTCAATTTCCGCGCTGATGTACCAGCCATCCGGCGTTACGCCAGGCGCGGCGCTCCATAATCTGGCTTGCTGGAGATCGGCAGCCAGCAGGCGATTAAGATAGCTTTCCAGCGCTGCGGACGACTGTTTCTGGTGCATAAAAAATTCCGGATCGGCGTTCAGCCCGACAATCAGCTTCAGGCCAGCCTGTTGCGCAGCTGCGGCCCGCTTAAACAATAACGCGCGCTGTTCTGGCTGGGTGAATGCATCGCCGTAACGGGTCCATTGCAAAACCAGGGTATCGAAGCCTTGCAAACGTAACTGACTCATCAGCCCCTGCCACTGGGTATCGGTAACCTGACTATCACGGTTTTGTGGTTGCCAGATAATACCTTTCATCGCAAAGGAAAAAGGGCTGACCAAAAGCAGTGTCAGCAATACGAAAATGAACTTACGCATTTACCAGTGCACTCCAATGGTGAGAAACGCGTTGTTGCGCTCTCCGTTACGTTGATTAATCGCCTTAAAGGTATGTTGATACTCGACGCCGAGACTGACTTTGTGCGGCCAGGCGTCGTAGTGCGTCTCGCCGGTCCAGATATTCCAGCGGACCCCGACACCGCCAAGCTGCGCGCCCTGAGTGCCTTTATCACGATAGCCGTTGTCCTGAACGTGAGCGTAAGGCTCAATAGTCTGTCCGTTAGCTACCTTCTGATGCCAGCTGACGCGATAATCTGCCGTCCACGCCTGAATATCCTGGCGGATATATTGCGCCGCATCGAGGTACAGGTTTTGGGCAAACCAGCCTGAACCGTTCGGGTGCCATTCGTCGCTGTATTTGCCGCCATTAAAGAATGAGGCGCTGGCGCGCAGCATGGTATCGGATGCGCCATTTTGCCCGTTCAGCGGCAACTGCTGTTCGACGGCGAGGAAAAAGATCTGATCGCGCAGCGGCTTCCAGCGTAGACCGGTGCCGGACATCGGATTTTTCACCGGCATCATCACCCCGTTTTCTCCGGTATCGGCAAAGACGCGGCTATAAACTGAGAGCAGGTCGCCTTCCAGCAGCATATTGCGTCCGATGCGGTACTCGGCTTCCAGTTGCCCGTAGCTACGATAGCT
Organism: Escherichia sp. XD33; assembly: GCF_019375075.1. NCBI lineage: Bacteria > Pseudomonadati > Pseudomonadota > Gammaproteobacteria > Enterobacterales > Enterobacteriaceae > Escherichia > Escherichia sp. XD33. Next base: position 7,827 of record NZ_JAENDM010000048.1, on the reverse strand, counting down.
TTTCCCTGGCGCTGCGCCGCCGACATTATTGTTAGCGGTGCTCATTGCCCCGGAACGCAAGCCGATAGAAGAATCGAAACTGAACGTCCAGCGGCGACCGACCTCCTCATGCAAACGGCGGAAATTGAAGCGTTGCTGATTTTGCTCTGGGGTCAGTGGGGTTATCAGCGCCTGATTATCAATGTCATCAATCACCAGCCGGGCGTAGTGCTGCGTCGCAGGCATGTCATCCAGACGCTGGTTCACATAGGCCAGTTGTCGGATCAGTGCCGGATCGTCCGGTAGCCCTTTATGCGCCTGTTCGAGCATTTCCCGCGACTGTGCGATATCACCGCTATCCCACAAGGCGTAACCAAGCGCTGCCTGGGTGTTGCTATTATTCGGTTCCAGTTCCAGCGCGGCGCGCAAATCACTCACCGCGGCCGGGACATTATGACGTTGGCGATAAATTGTCGCCCGCGCAACGTAAGCGTTGGCAGAAGGCGCAATATTGATTGAGCGCGTGAGATCGTTCAGTGCGAGTTCCGGCTGACCAGGAATGTAACGTTGCGCATGCAGCCACCAGTAGAGCGCATTGCTTCCCAGTCCACGTTTTTCTGCCTGTTGTAGCCAGCGATCGCGAGCCGCACCATTTCCTGCCGCCTGGGCGGTATTGGCAGCAGCAAGCAGATCCTCATTGCTCATGTCGTGAAGACTGATTTTCTACCAGGCCGCCAGTGCGGTGGCGTAGTCCTCAACCTGATACGCCTGATAGGCTACCGCACGATGTTGCCAGGCGTTCGGTTGTCGTTGTTCGGCCTGAAGCCATGCATACAACGCCACACCGGGTAGCGTGTCCCGATAACACTTTGCCAGACGGTTCCAGGCGGCGGCATCGTAGGAAGGCGACATATCGCCCAGCAAGCGAACTATTGCCGGGCAATTATCTGCAATACCCGGCAACTGACTTTGCCACTGACGTTGCTCCGCCAGCGGTAAGGGTTTCGATAAAATCGCCACCTTCGCCGGCGTTGCCAGGTAAGGATGACTTTCCAGCAGAGACGCCAGTCGTGCCATTAAAGTCTGGCTGACACGCGTATCGCCCTGGAAAGGATAGCGTTGCAGCAATAAATCGGCAGCTTCGCGTGACTGCTCGTTCTGCATCAGTTGCCAGGTTAGTTGATCCAGGCGGGTAAGATTTGCCGGTTCTTGCTGATACAGCAAGCGTGCCAGACGCAGAGCTTCAGCCTTGTTACGGGTCGCCACGCTGACAGCATAACGCTCCTCAAGCATTTCATTGGCGGGGAGGGTGGCGAGCAGTTTTTGCGCTGCGTCGTACTGACCTTCTTTTAACAGCACCGGTAGCGTCGCGCCAACAACATACTGGCGGTTGTCGGCAAACTGTACCGTATCATTCGCCAATGCCTGAACGGGGTTGGCGCTGTATTTAGATAACAGATAGAGCCAACTTTTCTCTTGTGCGTCCGTGGTAAACAGCGGCTTATTTTCATTGAGATAATGCTGGAGGCGTGCTTTTTCGCCACGATAAGCCAGCGCGGTCGCGTAAGTAATATATGACTGAGGATCGGTGAAGATCCCCTGTGATTGCAGTGCCAGGATCCGATCGTCTAGCTGCCCGGCAAGAAGCACGTCAAACCACTGACGGCGTTCTGCCGCGCTTAATGTGTTCTGCTGGCGTGCTTCATTGTATAGCGTATCTGCCTGGGACCATTGTTTCAGGTAGATTGCCCGTTGCAGCAGATCGGTTCGCAGCGTTTTTCCTTCTGGCGATGCAGCAAACGTCGCATCGTTCAGTTGCGCTCTGGCGACAGGTAACTGTGCCAGCCGCAGGGCATTCTGCCCGACATCACTGCGACAACGCAGGGTCGGTGCAGCATCGCACGCTTTTTGCTGGGCAAGCAGTTCTTCAACAGTCGTAACGCTTTTCACTTCAACTGGAATAGCCGCCAGACTGCGCTCAAGTCGGGCATCTCCTGGGTGACGTTTCAGTTGATCCTCAAGCAACAGCCGCGCCCGGTCATCATGACCAAAATGGCGATAGGCTTCCGCAAGGTATAAAGTCAGCGGAATATTATCCGGCACCTGCTGGTGTATATATTCAAATTCGCGGATGGCGGTTGCTTCGTCGTTATTTTTCTGTGCCTTCAGCGCCTTATCGAGACGGGGATAAATAACAAAATGGCGATAATCGCTCAGACCCAGCTCTTCTGCGCTGGTGCCGATATTGTCTGCGAGTGCGCTGGTACTCAATAAAGACGTCAGCAGTAAACCAGACCATCCGATGACGCGATTAAGGTTATTCTCCTTCATTTTCGGACTCCAGTTGCGCAACCTGTTCTGTGTTTAAACCTGCTTTGAGTAATAGTGATTGCATCGAAACTTGTAATTCGCGTTGAATTGTCAGGACGCGATCCAACGTTTCCTGGCTGATAACGCCTTCGGTGACCAAAAACTTGCCGAGCGGCAGAGAACTGCGTTCATGGCGCAATAACAACACGTTAATTGCTGAACGATTAATATGACCGAGCGTGGTCAGTATTTCGGCGAACAGGAACTGATGCGGCACATATTGCCGCCAGATTTCACCGGCCTGCTGTTCCGTGAGCCACTGATGCTGAACCGCATTGTACAACATTGCCCGCGGATCGTGACCGCGTCGGCGTGCATACCAGTGACGTAACCCTGTGACAATTTGTCCCCGCAGAACAATGACGTAACGCACTTTGCGTCCGACTTTACGCGTCAGGGCCGCCAGCGAAACCGGGTCAATACCATCTTCACTGCCGACAATTAACTCGTCATTTTCCAGACGCAGCGGCAGTACCGCATAATGCAGCGCCACGGAGGCCGGCATTTCGGCAATCAGCGAGGAAGGGATCTGCCAGGCATCGATGGATTCCCACGCCACGCCGTTTTGCTCTGCCAGCGCCTGTGCCAGCTGCTCGGCGCTAATCAGCCCCTGCATCAGCATTGAACCGCCCAGGCGTAGACCTTCGACGCGATTACGCAGTGCTGTATCGAGTTGTTCTTCAGTGATGACCTGATTTTCCAGCAGAATTTGACCTAACGGGCGCAACGAGCGGGTATCGCCAGTCACGCTGGGGAAGTCATGCGTTGTTTTATCCCACGCCACGCGACGTGGATCGCCGTGTTGAAGTACCTGTTTTAGCGCGCGCCAGTTGGCCATGAAGTTAATCAGGTTGCCCCAGAAAAGACGCAGGACGGAAAGCAGCCCCTACGTCAGGCCGTAGTAGCCAGTAACGAAAATCACCCGCTGCACGATGCGGTTAACCATCAAACCAAAGTTTAGCCACAGCAGGGTCATTAACCATGCGCTGCCGCTGAAAATAGAAAGGAAATGCCAGGCATCGGGCCACAAACTTTCATACGCCAGCAACAGCAAAAGCTGGATCATCACCAGCATCGCGAGGAAGCTGACAAAGTTACTGATTGCCCCTTTGCGGTCGCGCCAGAGAAAGTAGTTCAGCGTCAGGCTGGAGGTCCATTTATGGGTTTTAAAGCCTTGGAAAACAATGCCGATGATCCAGCGGGATTTTTGTCGAACCGCAGTCGAAAAGGTATCGGGGAAATATTCGCGCACGCAGATCATGTTTGATGTCCGCGCGTGCTGTAAAAATTTACGCTGCTCGCGTTCTTTGGCTTCGTCCACCACCGGAAAACGGACAAAAATTTCCGTCATACCTTTTTCTTTCAGGCGGAAGCCAATGTCGTAATCTTCAGTAAGACTCTGCACGTCGAAAGCAATACCGTCACCGTCAGCTAACAGTGCGGTCACGGCGCGGCGGCTGAAACAGGTGCCGACGCCTGCGCTGGGCACTTGTCCGGCGAGGGCTTCACGCACCGGAACATCTTTGCCATGCAGCTCTGAAAACTCATCAATGTAAGTCATGCTGGTGAAGTGCGTCCATTCGCGTTCGAACGGATACACCGGGATCTGAATCAGATCTTTACGCTCGACCAGATAGTTGAACAGACGCAATTCCATCGGTGAAATCACATCTTCGGCGTCATGCAGAATAAAACCAGCAAAAGCGAAATTGGCGCTACGCTCAAATTGGGTGATGGCGTCCAGCACGTTGTTCAGACAGTCGGCTTTGCTGGTGGGGCCAGGACGCGCGCAGACTACCTTATGCACATTCGGGAAGCGAGCGCACACTTCGTCAACATCACGCTGAGTATCGGGGTCGTTGGGGTAGGTGCCAACAAAGATATGATAGTTTTCGTAGTCGAGCGTGGTCGCCGCCAGCTCGGCCATATTGCCGATGACGCCCGTTTCATTCCATGCCGGAACCATAATCGCTAACGGTTTTTCATCTGGTTTATACAGTTCGCGGTAACTCATTCGCGGGTAGCGGCGATAAACACTCAACTTGCGTTTAATGCGGCGTACCCAGTAGACGACATCAATACAAAAATCGTCCAGCCCGCTGATGAACATGATGACCGCTAACGTTATCGCGATTACTTTTAAGCCGTAGAGCCAGGTAGCAAAAACATCAAGAAGCCAGTCCACACAAAAACCTTACATTAACGCTGGTTATGTTTAGGGTGGCGTATATTAAGGTTTTTTATGAATTGTGACAGCTTTTTACCATTAATAGGTATGACTATTGCGGCACGTTATTTTTACACTGGTTATAAAAGTTGCCGTTTGCGTAGAATGTAGACAAAAGCATGGTGTCCTGGGACGGGGAGGTTAACGTCATAGTGAAAAGGAGCGGTGGCACCGAGCAGGTCATCATGTAGTGGAAGTGCCTGGAGGAGGTGAGCAGGCAGGGCAAGATTACGAAAGCCCGTTCCCCGCAAGGACTGACGCCAGATAGTTTCTCTCCATGGCTGCTTTTTGCATCTTACGTCTTAACCCTGCCTTGAATACCTTATCATTAGTCAAAATATTAATAGCGATGTGCCGTATCCCTGAAAATAATTCTGCTGCATTTCCTCTTCTTATTTTGCAGTCGTCTTCATTCATTACCACGTCCAGACGCCAGTGCAGCTTATTCTCCACGTGCCAGTGGTTTCGGATTGCTGTGGCGAACTTCTCTGCGGTTAAATCAACAGAACTGATATAATATCTGACCGTCATTTCTGGCTCTTTCTTTTGTTCTGCTATTATGGACCGAAAGGAGACTGCCACGCATAATTTCTTTAGCCCTTTCCATTCAAACGTGAAATCAATAAGTTCATCAGGGACATCGCAAACAATATGAAGACGGATTTCTTCTCTGCCGTGACTCTTTTCACTCATTGCGTAACTGTCATGCTCTGGATTATTTAATTCTTTCAGCGGAAATTTTTCCTCAAAGGCTTTATTTAGCCGCCCCTGGTTTCCTTTTACCGCGAATAAATAATCACATCCCTGTTTTTGTATCTTCTCTGCAATATCTTTCTGGCAACCCATCGCATCGGTTGTGATGATTTTTCCTTTAATATCCAGCATGTTAATAAGTTCAGGGATAGCTGTAATCTCATTAGATTTCTTATCCGTCTTGATCTGTCCGATGACCAGACTGTGCATTGTTGAGAACGCACTAATGACATGAATCGCTCCCCTGCGGTGACTCTTGTCAGAAGAGTGCCGGAGCGTTTTTCCATCAATTGCAATGACGTCTTTATCATCTGAAGAATGACAATCACGCATCAAGTTAATAAAGCACTCGTGAAATTTTGCAGGACTGATACAGGATACAACTCTGGCAATGGTATCGTGAACAGGAATACCATTTTCAAAATCACCATATTGCTTCAAAAAATCGAGATGTGTTTCCCCAAAATCCTCTATATCTTCCCAACCTTCTGCACCAGAAATAACGGCACAAATAGTCAACAGTAGAATATCCGATAATTTATGTTCCACTTTCCAGGGTTGTCTGTAATCGGGGATAATAGAAATATGTTCCATCAATTTTTTAAGTTCCATTTTGTTCTCCTTAATTATGTAAGAAGTATTTGATCATGTATAAGCAATAAAAAACAGCTTCAGGTAATAAGGAATATCTCAATTTTTAAACATAAAATGCGAATTATTTAGTACAAAAAGTGAACTTCTGATGATCTTTCCCTGGTTAATATCCAGGCATCATGTTACGTGACATGGTGTAGCTATTGAAAAACTACGTTAGCGGATATTTGTTTGCCTCCTTTTTTTTACCCAGCATACCCCATCCCAACAATTTGAATTAAATGTCGTAAAATTGATAACTTCTTTACCTTTTGAAAAATATGTTATTGGGCAAAACTCATCTCCACTTAATGGTTTAAAGCTGGTTATTATGTCACAATTTAATTGTTGTGATAGTGATTGAGCGATGAAATCAGTTAGAGATGGAAGATACTTGCTTTCAATCGATGTTGTTGATGTGCCGAAATCAACTTCATAAGAAAAATCAATCTTCGCTAGTAATTCAATATATTCTGCATCTTTGTCAATAAAAGATGTGTCATAAGTAATGTTTTTTTATACTCATTTACATCAAAGTAGTCATATTTTAATATCGAAAAGTCAATGTCTAGAGCATTTACAAACTTATAAATACTATCGGTTAGTTTACTTTTATCTTTATACTCTATGAGTATACTTGATTTGGTGATCATATTTTTAAAATCTCCAAAAAGGTTCTAAAACGGATTGATCAATCACTTCAACTCGAGCTGTTGAATTATTAGGTTTGAAGTTTCCAAAGAATTCATGAAATTCCTCAAGTGTATTTTTGGAATTGGAACTTCTAATTACCAGGACGATACCATTATCTCCCACCAGGCCAACTCCCTTGTTAACATTTTTTACCTCATGATATACCTCATATAATGTAGCATTATTTCTAAGATAAAAATTACGAAGTTCATTGTTAAAAGATGGGTATTGTCCCGTTCTACATATTGGATTAATCTTTTTTTATTTCTTTTTGTAATAAGGCCAATGCACACTCGCCAGCAATAATTTCATCAAATAAGTATTCCAATGTTCCTCTTAACACTAAAGCACGACAATCATTTTCCGTAGTGCGTTTAATAAATAACTCTTTTTCAATATATAACTCTTGCATAACTTCAGAATTTGAAGATAGTAATTGGCAGCGGCATGGGAACTCAAGATGTTCATTGTATAAAACGCTAAAAACTATGTTTCCCGCAATAATAAATATATCTTTTATCGGCAGAATTATATTCATCACAACCCCTTGTCTTTCAATATTTTGAGTATTGCTACATCCTCATCAGATAACCCAAGCATTTTTTTGTGTCTTATCATGAAATCCTTAACGTGCGTTTCTGCACTCCCTAGTCCATAACGTCCTAATTTTTCAGCTATTCCTAGTTTCTCTTGTGTACCATGTAAAAACTCTTCAAGAATAGCGGCTTTACTCGGATTTGAACGAACAATAATCGTCATGTCTAATACCGAAGCTTCGGCTCCAAAATGTTCAAGCATTCTGAATTCATCTGAGCCTGGTAATGCTATTATTAAATGTCTTTTCCGCGATATAGCCGCCAGAAGTTCTGGGGCTGCCTTCTCAACCCCATGAGATCACTGGAGCTATTCATCATTTTAGATAATGAAGCTCCGGTAATGACTCCAACTTATTGATAGTGTTTTATGTTCAGATAATGCCCGATGACTTTGTCATGCAGCTCCACCGATTTTGAGAACGACAGTGACTTCCGTCCCAGCCTTGCCAGATGTTGTCTCAGATTCAGGTTATGCCGCTCAATTCGCTGAGTGTAACGCTTGCTGATTACGTGCAGCTTTCCCTTCAGGCGGGATTCATACAGCGGCCAGCCATCCGTCATCCATACCACGACCTC